>JAHFDU010000125.1:1558-10305 GCA_023248835.1 Myxococcales bacterium
CAGGCTTCCACCCGAGCGTGGTTGCGACATGCTTGGTGTCCGCCACCATGTACATCGGCTCTCCCGAGCGATAGGGCAGGGCGCCAAAATTTGGCGTCACCATGTTGTCGGATGTTTGGGCCGCAGTCAAAATCGCTTGCTTGACCGTGGTTTCCACACCGGTGCCGAGATTGACTACGCCGATTGCGGAGGAATGGGCGGCGGCACGCAGAATTCCCTCCGCGACCTCGTCGACATAGACGAAATCGCGCACTTGCTCGCCGGCAGTGAAGGGGATCGGCCCGCCTCCAGAGAGCGCGCGATGGAAAACTGTCGGCAAGAGGCGCCGCTCCGGCTCGCCTGGCCCATATACCAAAAACGGACGTACCACCGTGACGCGGAGCTCGAGCGCACGATAGCAGAGTCCGAGTGTGGTCGCGGCGAGCTTGCTGACGGAATAGGGATCCTTAGGCTCCGACGGTGACGTTTCCGCGCAGGGTGTTGTCGCGGCGCCGTACTCTCCGGCCGAGCCGATGAGTACAACGTGCTCGACACTGAACTTCCTCGAAGCCTCTAAAATGGCGAATGTTCCGGCGACGTGCGTGCGCACCAACGCGGAAACCGAAGCGGCGCCACTCCAGTCGGCAATTCCGGCGGCGTGAACCACCAGCTGCGGTCGCGCCTTGTCGAAGGCAGCGATCACCTGAGCGGGTGCATCGAGGTCGGCGATGTCGACCTCGAGATGGTGGCGAAGGTCGCCTGAGTGCAGCGCGCAGCGGTGTTTTCCAGGCCGGCAGAGCGCTGAGACTTCCGCGCCCGCCGCGGTGGCCAGCGCCACCACCCGTCGACCGATAAAACCAGAGGCCCCAGTGACCAGAATGCGTTTTCTTTCGATCGCTTTCATGTTCACGCGGTTTCGCTCAAAAATTCGCGATACCAACCGACGGTTTCTGAAAGCGCCTCGTCGAGGGCGAAGCGCGGCTTCCAACCGAGTCGCTCTCGCGCTGCATTGGAGTCGAGCGCTTGATAGGGAATTTCATCGGTGGCGCCATTTTCGATCACCAACTCAAGCTCGCTCTTGCGCACCGCGGTCAAGGTAGCGCGGGCGATTTCAAGTACCGTCATCGGGCGCTCGTCGGAGAAATTGAAAGGCTGGCCAACGATCGCGGGTTCGGCGCAGCGTTCTGCCAAAAGCCCGTATGCGGCGACCGCATCTTTGACATAGACGTAGTCGCGGACAAATTTTCCATTCGAGCGAATGATCGGTCGCTCGTTGCGCAAGGCCGAACGAATGGTGCCGGGTACGATTCGGTTCCAGTTTAGATCGCCGCCGCCGAAAAGATTGCCGCACCGTGTGGTGACCACTGGAAGGCCGAAGAACTTATGGTAGGCAAGTGCGATCTGCTCGGCGCACGCCTTGGAAAGGTCGTAGGGCGCGACGGCTTTGAGGGGGAGATCTTCGGTATAGGGGCGATTGCCATGATCGCCGTAGGCTTTGTCGGTCGATGCCACCACCACTCGTTTCACCAACTTGGACAGCCGCGCCGCCTCGAGCAGATTGTAAGTGCCGCGAATGTTGGCCTCGAACGTCGAAAGCGGATGGCGCGAGGCTATGCCGTCGATGGTCTGCGCGGCGAGGTGAAAAATGGTGTCGACTTCATATTCAGCGATGGCGCGAGCGAGCAAAAGATGATCTTCGAGCGGCCCGCGCACTTGCGACACCTGTGAGAGCAAACGCAACCGGTGCAAATTTGAACGTGGCACCTCGTCGCGTATCAGCGCAACCACGTTGGCGCCGGCGTCGACCAGGGCGTGACACAACCACGATCCGAGCAGGCCGGTCGCTCCGGTGACGAACACATTGCGGTCGCGCCAGAAATCTTTGGCTACAAGTGCACTCAAGCGAGCCAGCCGGGATTGTGCTTCCACTCCTCGTTGAGGTGCTGCACATCCCGAGGCGTGTCCATGCAGTGCCAGTAGCCGTCATGGCGAAACGTCATCATCTGGCCGTCGGCGGCCAATCGCGCGAACGGTTCATTCTCGAGGACGCAAGAGTTGTCGTCGGAAAGATAGCAAAACAAGCGCCGATCGAAAACGAAGAAGCCGCCGTTGATGAGACTCTCATTGAGCTTGGGCTTCTCCGCAAACGCGGTCACTCGGTTGTCATTTCCAGTCACCAGCGTACCGAAACGCGAAATCGGCGACACCCCGGTAATGGTCGCGATCTTGCCATGCGCACGATGGAACTTCACCAACGCGCGCAGGTCTACGTTGGAAACACCGTCGCCGTAGGTGCAGAGAAAAAGGTCGGTATCGATGTAGCGCTCGATGCGTTTGATGCGCGCGCCGGTCATCGCGTTCTGCCCGGTTTCGGCGAGTGTGACTTCCCAATCCATTTCGCGATCGCCCGGAATGGCGTGCACCTTGATGTCGCGCTGACCGCGTTTGAGCGTAATCGTGAGGTCGTTGTTCATGTACTCATAATTGAGAAAATACTCGCGCAGACTGTCGCCCTTGTAACCGAGGCAGAGGACGAAGCGAGAAAAACCGTAGCGCTCGTAGTGGCGCATGATGTGCCACAAAATCGGCCGCTCGCCGATCTCGACCATGGCCTTCGGTTTGTGCTCGGCCTCTTCGCGCAGCCGCATGCCAAGACCGCCGCAAAGTAGCACCACCTGTGGCGACACATCCTTGTCTTTCTGTGGCGACACATCTTTGTCTCTTGCTTTCACGTCGATTTTCCTTTCGCGAAAGCAGGCTAGCATTCGCTCTCATCTGCGCGCAAGTCCAAAGGTTTTTGTATTTTTCTTGAATGAGCTGCGTTGGCTGAGCAACAAATAATTAAGAAGTTCCTGTATAAAGTCGTTGGTTTGACGAGAACCTACCAAAGCAGTTGCCATTGCGGCGCGGTGCGTTTTCGATTCCGCAGCGCGGAGATTGCATCGGGCGTCCGATGCAATTGCTCAATTTGCATTCGCAAAGGCACGATCGGTTCGGCGGAGTACATCGCGCCGGACGATTTCGAATCACCGCAAGGATTCGAGTCGCTGGCGGTGTATCGATGGGGCGATCACCAGGTTAATTTTTATTTCTGCAAGACCTGCGGCATTCACACGTTTCACGAAGGCGTCGCCACGCCTGGCCATTATCGCCTCAACCTCGGCTGCGTCGACGGTCTTGATCCACTGGCTCTGGAGATTAGCCTCATCGACGGCAAATCGTTCCCGGTGAGAAAATAGTTCGCGATCACTTCCCAGTGTGGCCGTAGCCACCGGCGCCGCGTTCGGTCGACGACAGCTCAGGCACCTCTTCGAGCTGCACTCGACTCACTGGAGCGATCACCAACTGCGCGATGCGGTCACCTGAACGCACCACGAACGGTTCGTCGCCGTGGTTGATGAGCAGCACCTTCACTTCGCCGCGGTAGTCGGCGTCAATCGTGCCCGGACTGTTGAGCACCGTCACACCCTGCTTGAGCGCCAGGCCGGAGCGCGGCCGTACCTGCGCTTCATAGCCGGGCGGCAGCTCGATCGAAAGGCCGGTGCAAACCAGGGCGCGTCTGCCGACCGCGAGCGTGATTTCGCCTTCGGTCAGGCAGGCCGTCAGGTCGAGTCCCGCCGCGTGTTCACTCATGTAACGCGGCAGCACCGCCGATTCACAACGCTTGGTGATTTTAACAACTGGACTCAATCGAATTTCTCCGCGAATTCGTGCTTCGACTTCGCTACGCTTCGCTCAGCATGAGCGGGTTGGCCTTCTCGACTGTTGGCTGTCGGCTGTGAGCTGTCAGCTGCTCCTCACGAACGCAGGTTGTGTACCACGTCGGGCGACTGGCCAATCGCCTCTTTGCGCGACAGCCGAATCTTGCCCTGGCGATCGATGTTGATCACTTTGACCATCACCTCGTCGCCCTCGTGGACGATGTCGCTGACATTGGCGACGCGCTTGGCATCGAGTTCGGAAATGTGAATCAGTCCGTCGGTGCCGGGCAGAATTTCGACAAACGCGCCGAAATCGACGATGCGTCGCACCACGCCCATGTAGAACTGGCCGACTTCGGGCTCGGTAGTGAGGCCCTTGATGATCTCGATCGCTTTCTTGGCGCTGATGTCGTCAGACGATGCGATCGATACGGTGCCGTTGTCTTCAACGTCGATGGCGACGCCGGTCTGCTCAATGATGGCGCGAATCATTTTGCCACCGGGGCCGATGATGTCGCGAATGCGATCGGGCTTGACCATTAATGTGAAAATGCGCGGGGCGTGGCGCGACAACTCTTCGCGCGGCGCGCTTAACGCTTCGTTCATCTTGCCGAGGATAAACAGCCGTCCCTCACGCGCTTGGTAGAGCGCCTTTTGTAAAATGTCGCGCGACAGACCCTGGATTTTGATGTCCATCTGCAGCGCGGTGATGCCGTGCTTGGTACCGCAGACTTTGAAATCCATGTCGCCCAAATGATCTTCGTCACCCAAAATGTCCGAGAGCACGGCGAGCTTTTCGCCCTCTTTGATAAGTCCCATCGCGATGCCGGCGACCGGCTCAACCAGTGGAACGCCGGCGTCCATCAGCGACAGAGTGCCGCCGCAGACCGAAGCCATCGAGGACGATCCATTCGACTCAAGAATTTCCGACACGATGCGGAGGGTGTAGGGAAAGTCCTCGTAGGTCGGCAGCACCCGTGCCAGCGCCCGTTCAGCGAGATTGCCATGGCCGACTTCCCGTCGTGAGGCCGAGCGCACCATCTTGACTTCGCCGGTCGAGAACGGCGGAAAGTTGTAATGCAGCATGAAGCGCTTTTCGACATCGCCGAGCAGCGAATCGATGCGCTGGATGTCCTGCTTGGTGCCGAGCGTGGTCGAGACCAGCGCTTGGGTTTCGCCACGGGTGAACAGCGACGAGCCGTGGGTGCGCGGCAGAACGCCAACTTCGCAAGTAATCTGACGAATGTCGGCGGTTTTGCGGCCGTCGATGCGGACTCCCTCTTCGGTGGCCATCGCCCGTACCAATTTCTTGTGCAGGTCGTGCACCGCCGAGACGATCTCTTTTTCGCGCGACTTGCCGTCGGCGGCGACAAATTCCGTTGCCAATTGGGTCTTGGCTTCGTCGATCACTGCAGCGGTGGCGGCGGAGCGCGCGTGTTTGTCTCTAACCACCATGGCGATCTTGAGTTTGGCGCTGCACAAAGCGGCGACGCGCTCGGCGATCGCTTTGTCTTTGCTGGGCGCTGTAAATTCGCGCTTGGGCTTGCCCACTTGCGCGCGCATTTTGTCAAACACATCCAAGATTCCTTGGCAGGCCTGATGCGCAAACAAGAGCGCATCGATCATTACGTCTTCGGGCAATTGCGCTGCGCCACCTTCGACCATGACGATGGCATCGCGGGTTGCTGCCACTACGAGATCTAGATCGGATTGCTCGCTCGATTGCGCAAACGTTGGATTGACGACGAATTCGCGTCCGATGCGAGCCACTCGCACTGCGGCGTAGGGGCCCGCCCAGGGAATGTCCGACAGATGGAGCGACAACGAAGCGCCGCACATCGCCAGCACATCCGAAGGGTTCTCTTTGTCAAACGACAACACCGTACCAATCACTTGGGTGTCGTTGCGCCACCCCTTGGGAAACAGCGGCCGCGACGGACGATCGGTAAGACGGCAGGTGAGAATCTCTTTTTCAGTCGGCCTTCCTTCGCGTTTAAAATAGCCGCCCGGTATTTTTCCCGCCGAGGCTGTCTTCTCGCTGTATTCAACCGTGAGCGGAAAAAAATCGATGCCTTCGCGCGCGGTCGACGACGAGCACGCGGTCACCAGCACCATGGTGTCGCCGCAGCGAACCACCACTGCGCCGTCGGCCTGCTTGGCCATCTTGCCGGTTTCAAACGAGATCGGCTTGCCGCCGATCTCTACAGTCTCTTTCATAAACATGTTCTCTCCTTTAGGTGTAGGAGAGCCGGCGGATGGTTCTTCAGCGCTGCCACGTTGCGCACTCTTAGATGTACACAACGACGCACCACTTAAGAACCCGCGCGCCCGCTCCCCTCGTGTTGTTTACTTGCGCAGTCCGAGGTTGCTGATCAGCGAGCGGTAGCGGTCGAGATTTTTGCCGCGCAGGTAGTCAAGTAGTCGGCGACGCTGGCTGACCACTTTGAGCAGCCCGCGCCGTGAGTGATGATCCTTGGCGTGGGTCTTGAAGTGATCGGTCAGGTAGTTGATGCGCTCGGACAGAAGCGCAATCTGCACTTCGGGCGACCCGGTGTCGCCGTCGTGGGTTTTGAACTTGATGATGACCTCTTTTTTTCTCTCGGTGGCCAGACTCATGCACTCTCTTTTCTCTTTTGCTCTTGTTTTGTTGCGTATTTTGCGAAAAAACACATTTTTGTCAAACAAAAACGCGTTTTAGCTTCAATCGAGCGAGCTGCATTTCTGCCACCGCCAAGAGGTTTCCATTGTCGAGCAACAAGCGTACCTTTTGCCCGTTGTCGAGGCCGCTTGGCGTAAGGTTCGCCACCGCTTCCGATTTTCCGTCGCGCACCGCCTTCGCCTGCGCTGCGTTCACGGTGACTGTCGCCATGTCCGAAAGCGCATCGGCCAAAGCGACCAGCCTAAAAGGTGGTGACAACCGATCAAGTGCAACCGCTTCGATCAAGCGAAAGAGTCCCGACGCGGTGCGACGCAATTCGGTGAGGTGCGCGCCGACTCCAAGCGCTTCGCCAACATCGGTCGCCAGCGTTCGCACGTAGGTACCCTTGCTGCATTCGACCGAAAATCGTAGGTGCCCATTCCGAAACTCGAGCAACGTCAAACTGTAAACGTGCACCCGCCGCGACTCACGCTTGATCTCTTGACCGGCGCGCGCTAGTTCGTAAAGGCGCTTGCCGCCTATGCGAATGGCGGAGTGCATCGGCGGAATTTGATCGATGGCGCCGACAAACCTGGGCAGCTTGCCGGCGATCTCGACTGCGGCAATGTGCGACGCGTCTTTCTCAGCGATCACTTTGCCGTCGGCATCGCCGCTGTCGGTGGTGACACCAAGTTTTGCCACCGCCTCATACGATTTGTTTCCTTCAGTGAGAAAAGGCACCAACTTGGTCGCTTCGCCGATGCAAATTGGCAACAAACCCGTCGCCATCGGATCAAGCGTGCCGGTGTGGCCGATGCGGCGCACGCCGATGAGCCTGCGCACCTGCGCCACCACATCGAACGAAGTAATGCCCCGCGGTTTGTCGACGAGCATTACCCCGTGCAAATTGCTTGGCGCAGGCGGGCAGGGGGGCTCGAAAGTCGGCGTTGATTCGCGCATAGCGATTCTTACCACCGTCGAGAGTCGAGAGTCGAGAGTCGAGAGTCGAGCTCTAATTGGCGTTCGCCGAGCGGCCCGACGAGTCGCCCTTCGATGAGAATCAGCGGAGCCGCCGGATCGAATGGTGTAGCGATCACTCGACGCTATAGAGTCCGATGAAGCCGGGCGGAATGCGCACGGGGCCGGTGTACTTGAGTGCTCGATGTGCGCCAGCTTCGGCTTTCGGCGCCGTCGCCAAGGCTTCGCGTCTTGTCGGAGCGTGCGAGAGGACTCGCCCTTCACTGACGCGGCGGCCCACCGGATCGATCACCAAATCGTCGAGAATCACATACTCGGCGGGGTAGACGGCGCAGATCTGATCCCAGGTCGCGCGCATTGTGGACTCCATGCGAAACCTCCGTGTGGCAAGTGTACGAGAACACTCTCTGTCAGCGCAAGTTTACTGCAACCAGTGTGAGGGGCAGCACCGCCGACAGCTCACAGCCGACAGGCTACAGTTTCGGATTCATCTTGCGGCGCCTGCTTGTGCGGTCAAGGCGTCGAGCAGTTTTGTCTTCGCGTTGTCGACGGTGGCGTGGAGGAAACAGCCGGCGGCTGCGGCATGACCGCCGCCACCGAATTCGGCGGCGACTTTGCCGACGTCGAGCCCGCCTTTGGAGCGAAGACTGACACGGATGCCGTCGCGCACCGACGTGAGCAGGACACCGACTTCGATGCCCTCAAGGCCGCGAGCATAATTGACCAAACCTTCGCCGAGTTCGGGAGCAGCGCCGGCTTGAGTGAGCATGGAGGTGTCGAGCCTGAGCAACGCAATAAACGGTTTTTCTGCCGGCCACAACTCAAGCGTCGCGAACGAAAGCGCCAGCAAGCGCAAACGGGCGGCTGGCCACTCCTCTTCGCTCTGGCGGGCAAATTGCCAGGGCTTCACCCCCGCTTCGATGCAAGCGGTGGCGAGTTGCATGGTCTCGAGGTCGGTTGACGAATAGCGAAACCACCCGGTATCGGACACCAGCGAGCACCATAAGGCCTCGGCGATCGGCCGCGACAGCTTGACACCAAGTTCGCTGAGCAGTCGCGCCACGATAACGCCTACTGCTGAGGCGGATGGATCGCGCACCACGATGTCGCCAAAATCCGACGAGGTCGCGTGATGATCGAGAATGATCAAAGGGCCGGTGACGTCGCCGGATGGGAATCGCCGTCCGAGCAGCGCCGCGTCGCCGCAGTCGTGCACCACGGTTGCGTCAAACTTCACATTCGCCGGGAAACTTGCGCGTAATTCTTTGGCACCGTCGAGGAAATTCAAACGCTTGGGCGCCGCATCTTCGTTGTAAAGTAGCACCTCTTTGCCAAGCGCGCGCAATCCATGTGCGGTTGCCAGCATCGATCCGAGTGCATCGCCGTCGGGTGCAGCATGCGCGGTGACGACGAAACGTTGGCCTGAGCGAAGGAGATCCGCGGCCTGTTTC
>JAHFDU010000126.1 GCA_023248835.1 Myxococcales bacterium
TGGTCTACGAGCGCAAGGATCAACCCGAGTGGGGATTTTCGGGCAACGTCACTGAAGATGGACGTTGGCTGGTGGTGACGGTGTGGCACGGCACTGCGACGGAAAATATGCTCTACGTCAAAGATCTGACAAAGAAGGGCGCCAAAATGATCGAGCTGGTGCCAACCTTTGAGAGCCGCGCCAGTTTTGTCGGCAATCTTGGCGCTGATTTCATCGTGTCGACCGATCGCAAAGCCCCGCGCGGAAAAATTATCCGCGTCGATGTGACCGACTCCAAGCACGTTTGGAAAGATCTGGTGCCAGAGGCGGAGGCGACTCTTTCCGACGTCAATCTCGTCGGTGGACAGCTCATCCTACAATACCTTGAAGACGCCCACAGCCGAGTCGTCACCTTCGATCCGTCGGGGAAGCGGATCGTAGAGGTGTCATTGCCCGGGATTGGCACCGCCGATGGATTCAACGGCGAAAACAGCGACACCGAGACGTTCTATAGTTTTTCTAGCTTCGCGGTACCGCCTACGATCTATCGCTACCAGCCGAAAAGCGGCAAGACTTCGTTGTGGAAACAATCGAAAGTGGCGTTCGATCCGTTGCTGTATGAAACCCGTCTCCAATTTTTTCAAAGCAAAGATGGCACTCGAGTGCCGCTTTTTCTCACCTCGAAAAAGCGGCTCGCTGCCAATCCGAACACGCCGGTGTTTCTCTACGGCTACGGCGGTTTTGACATTTCGCTGACGCCCAACTTTTCGGTGCCGCCGCTGTTGTGGATCGAGGCCGGCGGCATCTACGCCCAGGTGGTCTTGCGCGGCGGCGGCGAATACGGCGAAGCGTGGCACCAAGCCGGCATGAAAGAGAAAAAACAAAACGTGTTCGACGACTTCATTGGTGCGGCGGATTATCTCATCCACGAAAAAATCACCTCACCGAAAAAACTGGTGATCAGCGGCGGCTCCAATGGCGGTTTGCTGGTCGGAGCCGCGCTCACCCAGAGGCCTGATCTATTTGGCGCCGCGCTGCCCGCCGTCGGGGTGATGGACATGTTGCGCTTTCACAAATTCACCATCGGTTGGGCGTGGGCGACCGAGTACGGCTCGAGCGACGACCCAAGCGCGTTCAAAGTGCTGCGCGCCTACTCACCGCTGCACAACATCAAAGAAGTGGTGTATCCACCGACGCTGGTGACCACCGGTGATCACGACGATCGGGTATTTCCGGCGCACAGTTTCAAGTTCGCCGCAACGCTGCAGGAAAAGCAGGCCGGGCCTTCACCGGTGCTGATTCGCATCGACACCAAGGCCGGCCACGGAGCTGGCAAGCCGACGTCGAAGCGCATCGAAGAGGCGGCCGATCGCGCGGCGTTCGCTGCCCACGCCGTCGGCCTTTCACTGTAGTAGAATGCCTGCAAATGGCTGCGAAATTTGAACCGCCCAAAGGCACGCGCGATTTTTTGCCAGAAGAGATGCGTACCCGACGTCGGGTGTTCGATACGCTGACGCATTACTTTCAGCTTTACGGGTTTGACGAACTCGATACGCCGGCGTTCGAACAGATTGAAGTCTTGACACTGAAGAGCGGCGCGCAGGCAGAAAACGAAATCTATTCTTTCGTCGACAAGGGCGGCCGCAAACTCGGATTGCGTTTCGATCTCACCTCGTCGACGGGACGCGTCGCGGCCTCGCATCCCGAACTTTCGCGCCCGATCTACCGTTATCAAATCGGAAAAGTTTGGCGTTACGATCGGCCACAAGCCGGGCGCTATCGCGAGTTTTACCAGGCCGACTGCGACATTCTTGGCTCTTCGTCGCTCGGCTGCGAAATCGAATTGCTCCAGATGGCCACCGAAGTGCTACGCGCGTTCGATTTGCACGAGTATCAGCTGCTCATTAATAACCGAAAAATTCTCGAGGCGCAGATCCGCGTTGCCGCAATTCCGATCGAAAAGAAAGCCGACGCTCTACGCTCGCTCGACAAGCTGCACAAAATCGGCAAAGACGGCGTGCGCGACGAATTTCTAAAAAACGGACTCTCGGAAGCCGATTTTGAGCGCTTCTTCGCCGCTATCGTCGTCGAAAATTTGGACGACGCCGCAGTGCGCGTGCAGAGCGACGAAAAGGGCCTGCAAGGCGTCGCCGAGTTGAAAGAAATTTTTGCTCGTGCCGACAAGCGCGGCTTCGGCTCAAAATTGCGTTTTGACTGGACCTTGGTGCGCGGCCTCGACTACTACACCGGCCCGATTTTCGAGGCCCACGCTAAGAGCGAAGTCGGCTTCGGCAGTTTCGGCGGCGGCGGCCGCTACGACGATTTGATCGGTCTTTACGGTGGCCCTGCCGAAGGCGCAGTGGGTTTTTCCTTCGGCGTCGAACGCCTGATCGGCCTTCTCACCGAGCGCGGCGGAAAAACCGATCTCGGCAAAACGCCAGTGCTGGTAGCTGCCCTTAGCCCCGAAAATGTCGACGGCGCCAGCGAACTCTGCCTGGCGCTGCGGCGCTCCGGCGTTGCAGTACGGTTTTTGGGCGCGGTGAAAAAGCGCGACCAGGCCTACAAATATTCCACCGCCAACAAAATGCCGCGCCTGATTCTCATCGGCGACGAGGAATTGAAAACCCAAGTCTTTTCGCTGCGCGACGGCGAGACCCGACAGGAACAGAAGCTCGGTCGCGACACCCTGGTCTCCACGCTTTTGTCTTGACGACGATAGCACCGCAAGCCAGATTCTCGCCGTACGCAACCCTACAAGGAGTCGATCATGAAGAAGTATCTCGTTCTGTACCGCGCCCCGATTTCCAACCACGAACAAATGAGCAAGGCCACACCCGAGCAGATGAAAGCATCGATGGACTCCTGGATGGCGTGGGCCAAACGTTGCGGATCAGCACTGGTGGACATGGGAGCCCCGCTTGGCCAAACCGCCCATCTACGTGGTACGCCGGGCGCAGGGCACATCGGCGGCTACTCTTTTCTGCAAGCCGAGTCGCTTGACGCGGCGAAGAAGCTGCTTGACGGGCATCCTCACGCTGAACCACCCGGGTTCTCGATCGAGATCCTCGAGGTGGCCGCCAAACCGGGGATGTAGCAAGTCCCTACGATCCGCTACACTCGGGAGTTTCGGTGTGGTAGAACTCCTCGCGTTCGAGAGTCGCGCCCATAGCTCAGCTGGATAGAGCGTCGGCCTCCGGAGCCGAAGGCCACAGGTTCGATTCCTGTTGGGCGCACCATGTAAAAGACATAACCGTCGACAATGCGGTTCACAAAGTGGAACAAGTCATGACCCTGCAAGCCCAGCCCATCGCCATCGACAACAAAACAATAAGCTTTTTCTCAGTCGCAGACCAAGCAGCAGCCAGAGATGACGAAAATTTTCGACATCGACGGTGAGGCTGTCGAACAGAATGGCATACAGTCCGATCAAGAGCAGCCGATCAATCTCGTCGCGCGGAGACGCTGAAAGGGCGCGCACCCAGATCAACCCAAATGCGAGCAACGCCGGCAGTCCGAGGGTCGCTGCGACGTCGAGCCAGGTCAGGTGTGCACTCATCGGCGTCAGATCGTCGGTGGGACGCGGCGCGTGCACCGGCGCCGTCAAACTGCCGGGACCGGTACCCAACCAAGGATGCTGCACCAAGCTGTGCCAAGCCGCCGTATTCATGCGAACACGTAGCGACGGCGTGGTGGCGACAACTAGGCCGCGCGCATCGCGATAGAGATCAAGCCGCACCGATAGAAAAGCGAACAACAACAAAGTCGCGACGCCGATCCCTTTCCAAGTTCTCTTCACTTGCGAGGACAGCAGCAGCCCCAACGCCAACGCCAGCAAGGAGCGGGAAAGTGAGCATGCGAAAGTGACGGCAAACAGCACCTGTAGCGGCCGCCGCCACCTTCCAGTCAGCGTGCAGTCGCGAAACACCAGCAAGGTGGGCACCAGCGCCAGTGCGGCGAGTGCGTTGGTGGTGACGCACAACCCTTTGGGCCGCCACGGCAAACCCAGGTCACCGCCGCGCAGACTCGACAGTGGAGTGAGATGCCCAAGCAGCATCAACACGCTGCCGAGCAGGCCGACGAGACATGCCAGCGCTGCGCCTGCGACCAGCGCCCGCAGAATCAATTCACGACGCGCATATGCGGCCGCCATCCACAACAAACCTGCCAAATCTGCGACACCGACGACCCTAGCATAGCCGCAGCGGTGACCCGCCGCCGACAACGCGGCCCATCCAACGTAGCCTCCGACCGCCAGCAGCGCGACCGGGTCTACCCTTCGTCTTGGCTCGTCCGTCGCAGGACAAACCATCAGCGCCACAACGGCAGCGCCAGCGAGCAGATCGGAGGGAATCGCTCCGAAAAAGTGTGGCAGGGGTATCTGCAGACCAAACAGAACCGCCGCCGCGGCGAGCAGAAACAGCATGGCGCTCAATTTCACGCCTGCCAGTGTCCCTGGGCCGGGCTATTCAGACAAGCCCAGATCGAATAGACTCCGGTATCCATGTTCGAAATTGTCCTGCCGCTTCTTGAAGTACTCGGGCTCGGACTGCCTGCGATCTGGTTACTTACCGCCAACCTCCCTGCGAACGATCGAACGCAGCTGCGCAAATTGGTGTTGATTGGATTGGCGTTGCGGCTAACGTTGGCGACAGCGTTCGTCCTGTTTCCGAGTTTGCGCCTGTTCCACGAAGACGCCACCGGCTACGAGGTCACCGCCGCCACCGTCGCGCGCGGCTGGGAGGGCGTCGGCCCGCCGGTGTTACTGCCGCCTTTCCAATGGGACCACTATCCCGGTTTTCTGGTTTTTTGCAGCGCCCTCATCTACCTCTTCGGCCATTGCCAACTCATTCTCAGCGCGTTCTCTGCGCTTTTCGGATCGCTCGCGATCATTTTTATCTACCGCATTGGCGCCTGTCTTTTTCAGCCGCTGGTGGCGTACCGAGCCGCGCAGTTGACCGCTTTTTTTCCGTCGATGGTGCTGTGGAGCGCGATGGCGATCAAGGACCCGCTGATGATTTTTCTACTCTCGGTCGGGATTCACGCCATCCTGCTTTTGCGCGAGCGCCCCCGCCTCATCGACGGGACGGTGCTGGTGCTGACGATTGCGGCAATCTGGACCATCCGCTTCTACGTCGTTTATTTTTTGCTTGCTGCTCTGATCTCGGCGCTGCTGTTCAGCGGCAAACAGCGGCAGGGCTTCGGGCGCCGACTCTTGGTGGTCGGCTGGATCGTGGGGGCGCTCATCGCCTCAGGTCTTCTGCGCCACGTGTCCAGTACCTATGACGAAATATCGTTGCAGTCGGTCTCCGATTTCCGGCACGGCATGGCGATCACCGCTCACTCAGGTTTCGCCCATGACGCCGATCTTTCGACCACCGGCCGAGCCGTCACCTTCCTGCCGTATGGACTGGCCATGCTCCTACTCGGCCCACTGCCTTGGGACATGCGATCGTTGCGCGCGGTTTTGACGCTGCCGGAAATGTTGTTGTGGTGGTCGCTGTTGCCGACGCTGTATCGCGGTTTGCGGTTCGCTCTCACCAAGGAGAGCCGGCAGGTGCTGCCGCTGGTGGTATTCACCGCCACCTTGGCGGTCGGCTATTCGTTTTCGCTTGGCAACGTTGGCGCCGCCTTCCGTCAGCGCGGACAGATCTTTGTTTTTCTTTTTCTGTTTGTCGCGCTCGGATTTTTTGTGCGCCGTTGTCAGCAACGCGGCATCGATCCCAACCTGCTTCGCGCCAGCACCTGATCCGCACTCACACTCGGCGCTTGAGCGTCGCCAACGCATTTTCACAGTAGTCGCGAAAGCTCGAGTTGGCGTAAGTGCGAAGAAAATATTCGTAGTACTGAACCGCACGTTTCAGATCGCCCGCCTTGGTGGCCGCGTCGGCAACCGCAATGATCGCCTTTTGCGTCTGCACTGAATCGGCGCCAAGCACCTCGCCGGCACGAAATGCCCACAGCGCATCGTCAAACAGTTGGCCATTGAGGAGTGCGCGACCGAGATCGCCGAAGCCGGCCGCACCGAGATCGAGCTGCTTGCGTGCCCCACCGACGGTAGCAAAAACCTCCAGTGCAATCGGAGTCGCGCCGCTCTTGAATCCTTGCTGGATTGCGTGTGTGGCCGTCTTCACCAGATCCTCATTCCGCTCCGCTTTCTGGTAGAACTTGCACAAGAGCGCGAGTAGCGCCGGATGGTTGGGATGACTTTGGCGCAGCGTTTCAGCTTCGCGGAGTGCGCCTTCAGGGTCGAGATCGGCACGCCGCCCTAGCTGCTGTACCGTCTTGGCGACCTCCAGCGAATTGTTGTGCAGATCTCTCCTGGGTGGAATCACCGCCATCGGAGCTGTGGTGGTCGCCGGACCGACTTCGACCAACTTCTCCTGCTTAAAAAACGGCGAATCCGCCCCGTCGGCAGCGACAAACGCGCCCGCGAGCCGGCCCAGGATGATCGGCGCTGCCACCGCCGGAGACAGATAGGCAAAGCCACCGATGAGGACAGCGGCACTGGTGGAAACGGAGAATGCCAGCGCGGCCAGCAACAGCACCACCGGAAACAACACCAGCGCGAACAGCATCATACCGCCGAGGTAGGCTGCAAGCAATGGTACCAAGTCTTCGACGCGATCGGACAGCACCCAGCGCCAGCTCTCGGCGGCAAAACATTCCGGGACCGACTGGGCGCGAGTGGCGATGAGCAAGCAAATCGGCACCAGCAAGACCGCCAACACCACCATCAGCAGCGCAGTCACCGCGAGCAGTATCGCTCCGGCAGAAGAGAACGCCGCCAAGAGATCGAAGCGGCCAAGTAGCCCGTAAAAAAAAAGCAAACTCCAAGGCACGCACCAAGCGACAGTGAGCGCGGCAAAGCGGACCACAAACACGCCGCCGTCGCTGTAATCGGCGGTGAAGAGTCCCGCCTGCAGATCGCCGTTGCGCGCACCGATGGCAAAACGTCCGAGCACCGGCGACGACGCCAGAATCAAGCAGGTTGGGAACAGCACCGGCGGCAGGTGCAGCAGCGAGAGCAGAAAGCCCATCGCCAGGAACAGCATCATCACCGCGATCAATGACGGAATCGCTGTAATCAGCGTAGAGATCCCGACAAATTGGCGAACGGTCTCCCCCGCAATACCGCGAAATGGCGAAATGGACTCCACGTAGGTTTATTTTATCAGATTCTAGACGAGGATAAAAACAGATGAGCTACTGCGCGCACTTGCCGGCGTGGCAAGTACCGCATTGCAGCGTGGTGCAGATTTGATCGCTCGAGCAGGGAATCTGACCGCAAAAGCTGCTGAGTCCGCCGCCGTCGCTGCTACCGCCACCGCCGTCGCCGCCAGCGCCACCGAGTAGCTGCTCAATCAATGCCTGAATCCCGCCATCGCCCAGGCCACCACCGCCACCGAGCTGGCCGAGCAGCGATTGCAGGCCGCCATCACCGAGGCCACCGCCGCCACCGGTCAACTGTGCAATCAGTGACTGCAAGTCGGCGTCGCCAAGACCGGCGTCGCCGAGAAACTGCTGAATTAATCCCTGCAGCGGATTGGCCGCCATGTCAGGAGCGGCGGGCTGAACACCGGCATCATCGCCCACCACCATCTGCTGCGGCGCCCCATCGTTGCCGGGGAGATTCTGATTCGGCGCCGAGGGTCCATCGGTTGGCGACGCAGTGCTGGCATCCGACGATTTTGGCAGCTGCATGGCGTCTTGCGATTTGCCGCTCGAACACGCGACCCAAAGCCCAAAGCTCGTCAGCAAAGCAACTTTGGCTAGACTCAGTTTCATTCCGCACCTCCAAGGGAGGGGTGCATAGCACATTTGAATATTTTCTAGGAGTGAAAAAGCGCGCTGTACAAGTCAAGGTAGTCTCGAGCCGAACGGCGCCAAGAAAAGTCCTGCGCCATCGCGCGCTCGACCAGTGGCTTCCAACCAGCGGACGCGTAGCAAGCAAACGCACGCTGGCATGCCTCGGTTAGCGCCGACTTAGAGTAGTCAGAAAATTTAAAGCCGGTGCCAGCGGTTGATTCGCCGATGTCGATGATGCTGTCGTCGAGGCCGCCGGTGGCGCGAACAATCGGAATGGTGCCATAGCGCAGCGCATAGAGTTGCGTCAATCCACAGGGCTCGTAGCGCGATGGCACCACCAACAGATCGGCGCCCGCCTCGATGAGATGGGCCAATCGATCGTCGTAGGCGATACGCACCGCCATCTTTTCCGGCGTACGCTTACTGAGCTCGGTGAGCGCCTCTTCAAGACTACGATCGCCGGAACCAAGCACGACAAACTGCATGTTGCTGGTGAGAAGATCGGGCAGCGCCTGAGTGATCAAATCGAAGCCCTTCTGGTAGCTCAAGCGTGAGATCGCCGCGCTCAGCGGAACGGAGACTTCCGGCAACCCAAATTCGCGCTGCAACGCTCGCTTGCACTCCTCTTTGCCTTCGAGGTTTGCAGCATCAAAATGGGCGGGCAAGTAAACATCGCGCGCCGGATCCCAAACCTGGTCATCGATGCCGTTGAGAATGCCGACCAAGTCCTGGCGACGCTGCCGCAAAACACCGTCGAGCCCGACCCCAAATTCGGACGTCTGGATTTCGCTTGCATAGCGCGGACTGACGGTGGTCACGCGATCGGCAAGCAGCACCGCGCCTTTTAGAAAATTGACATCGCCGTAATACTCAAGCGCACGGGGATCAAAAAGTTCAGGCGTAAAGCCGAGCTCATCCATCGTCGCGCCTGGAAATCGCCCCTGAAAAGCGAGATTGTGAATGGTGAAAACGGTCGACGGAAAATCGGGCTCGTCGCGACGCGCGTAGTTGTAAATTAGCGCTGGCGCAGCTTGCCAGTCATGCGCGTGCAGTACGTCGGGGCGCAGGACGAGCGCTCCCAGCTTACTAGCGGCGGCGCCGAAGAGGGCAAAGCGACGCGCATTGTCAGGATAGTCGCCGCCGTGCTCACCGTAGAGTCCAGAGCGTGCAAACGACGGCGGATGGTCGACGAAGAAGATCCGCACTGCCGATTGTATAGTTTCGAAAATGCGCACCACCTCGGTGGCGAAACCGAGTTCGACTTCAAGCGGCGGTTGCTCGATGAAACCGCTGACGTCGACATGCTGATAACGCGGCGTCGCTACGCAAGCTTCAACACCGAGAGCAGACAGCGCTTGCGGTAGCGCTGCGACGACGTCGCCGAGACCGCCGGTTTTGGAAAACGGCGCCACTTCCGACGACACATGCAGCACCCGCATTTACAGATCGAGCTCGCGCAAAAAGCGTGCCGCCGCTTCGGGCAGCGTCGGATTGATAAAAAATCCCGACCCCCATTCGAAGCCAGCGATGTGGCCAAGCTTGGGAATGATCTCAATATGCCAGTGATAATGATGCGGCCGCGGTTCACCGAAAGGCGCGCTGTGCAAAACCAAATTATAGGGCGGCTGATCAAGCGCGCGCGAAAGCCGCAGCAGCGCCTGCGATAACGCCTCTGCACAAGGCAAAAGCTCCGGCTCGCCGACCTCTTCAAAATGCGAGCGGTGCGCGCGCGGCAAGATCCAGGTCTCAAAGGGAAAGCGCGGTGCATAAGGTGCAAGCACAACAAACTGAGAATTTTCCCAAATCAGCCGCGAACGATCGTGCAGCTCCTGGTGTAGGATGTCGCAAAAAAGGCAGCGTTCGGTGCGCGCGTGATGTTCGCGTGTACCCTCTAGCTCTTCGGCAATCGTCTTCGGCACCACCGGCAGCGCAATCAACTGGCTGTGGCTGTGCGAAATGGTGGCGCCCGCTGCCGCGCCCCAATTCTTGAAAACGACGATGCTGCGAAAGCGCACATCGCGCTTCAGATCGAGGATGCGCTCGCGACAAGCGTAGAGCACGCGCTCGATTTCGCCGTGCGAAAGCGTCGTCAACGTCGCGCTGTGACTGGGATGCTCAATGATCACTTCGTGTGCGCCGATACCGCTCAAACGATCGTACAACCCATCACCTGAGCGCTGCAGCTCACCTTCGACGCCGAGCGCCGGAAAGCGATTGGGAATCACCCGCAATTGCCAATCTGCCGTCGCCGCTCGGCCTCCAGGCAGTGCAAACACTTCCGGCGGCGTTTCGTTCTCATGTTCCGGACAAAACGGGCAGTAGAGCGCGCCGTCTGAGGGAGCCGGGCTGTGCGAAATCCGGTAATGCGTCGGCCGTTCGGCGCGCTCGGCCGAGAACACCACCCAACGATTGACGATCGGATCTTTGCGCAGCTCAGGCACCTGGACTTATTATTGTACCTGATAGTGG
>JAHFDU010000429.1 GCA_023248835.1 Myxococcales bacterium
CAGTGGTCGTATCCCATCGGTCGGGACTTTCACCCGCGGGTTGCTTCGATTAGTTTCAGCTTTCGCTTCCTCCTTTCCCAGGTTTGCCTGGCGCAACGCCCACAGGAAAGCCCCCGGCGCGATTGTTGTTTTCTCCTTGGACCGCCGCCCTCGCACTCGGGCTCGTCGCCCGGCTCGGGCGGCGCCTCTGACCGCTGGCGTCCGGTTCTGATTTTTTCCGGATGGGATGAAGCGAGAAATGAGATCCAAACCTGATCGTGAAACTGCTCCTGAACCCTTGCCGCAAAAACGAGATCGGTTTCGATTACTTAGCTCACCTTGAAGTGATTGGCGGTCAGGATCCGCCTCAGTTGCAGAAAAGCGAACTCGTGTTTAGCTTGGCACAGTGATTCCCCTCCCCTATCGCGACGAAAATCCGGCCTCTCGTTTTCCGGCCGTCACGACGTTCTTGCTCGTGGTCAACGTCGTGGTTTGGCTGTTCGAGGTGGCCCACGGAGTTGAACTCACCACCCTCGACTATGGCGCGATTCCAGCCTGGGTGTTGCACGGCATTCGTGACGGACAGCTGCATTTGTTTGGCGGCACGGTGCTGCTGCACCAGGAAGTGCCGCCACCGTTCACCGTGCTGACGTCGATGTTTTTGCACGGCGGCTGGATGCATCTCATCGGCAACATGTGGTTCCTTTGGATATTTGGCGACAATATCGAAGACGCGATGGGCCGCGTCCGCTACCTGATCTTCTATTTCGTCTGTGGCATCGTGGCGGCCGCAACCCAGATTTTGGCGACACCAGGATCGACGATGCCGATGGTCGGTGCTTCCGGCGCCATCGCCGGAGTACTCGGCGGCTACGCACTGCTCTATCCGCGCGCACAAGTGCGCTGTTTGTGGGTGCTGTTCATTCTGGTCACCACCATCACGCTGCCCGCCTGGCTGCTGCTCGGCATGTGGTTTGTCTCCCAGTTCTTCGTCGCTGGAGTGTCACACGTCGCCACCATGGCCCACGTCGGCGGCTTTGTCGCTGGCCTCCTTTTGGTCAAGGTATTCGCCCGCCCGACAGGTACGCCTAGCAATTACAATTAAGCACCCTATTTACTGCTCGTTCGCCCGCCAAAAAAATCAAATTACCGTCGAGAAAAACACCATTCTTCTAACTCCACGCAACCATTACCTCGCCGCTCAATCGCAATTTATCTCACTTAAGTTTGCCCCTCCTAGCGCCGATATCTCTGCAAACAAACTAGCCAATTTATACGATGTCGCACGCCCAAAAAATTCCCGTACGACTGCTTGTAAATGCAAGCCTGGCGGCGGCGTTTGCCATCAGTGGCTGTGGCCTAGGAAGCGACGAACTCGGCAGTCACTCACAATTCATCATCAACGGCGCCGATGACAACTCCGACACCAGCGTGGTGATGCTGCTTTCGCAAGAAAGCGGCTCGACGGTGGCCCATCTGTGCACTGCCGAGGTGATCTCACCGACGGTACTTTTGACCGCAGCTCATTGTGTCGACGCCAACAGCGATACCCAATTTTACGTTTTCAAAGGCGCCGACCTCGATCATCCATCGGGATCCGACTGGCTCGGAGTCCGCGAAGTACACCCCAACGGCGATTTCAACATCAGCAAGCTCTACAACGGACACGACATCGGGGTGGTTGTACTCTCTCAACCCACCTCGCTCAACCCGATGCCATTCAATCGCTCGGCGATGAACAGCAGCTGGACAGGATCGTCGGTGCGGCTGGTTGGCTACGGCACCAGCGATCCGGCCGGGCAAAAGGGGGCCGGCCGTAAGCGCAGCGCCAACACCGTGCTTGGTCGCGTCACCAGCTATCTATTCAACGTCGGCGATTCCGGCGGCCAAAATTGCCACGGCGATTCGGGTGGTCCAGCGCTGATGAAAATCGCCGGCATCGAGAACATCATCGGCGTCACTTCGTTTGGAACTGACCCATGCGACGAAGGCGGATATGACACCCGCGTCGACCTCTATGCGAGCTGGATCGATCACTATCTTCACCCCGACGCCACCTGCACACCCAACTGCAAGGCCGGCAGCTGCGACGACGGATGCGGCGGAACTTGCGATTGCAAGAGCGACAGCACCGGCGGCCCCTCAGCCGAGCCGAGCCAGACCCAAGCCCCCGGAGGCAGCAACTCGGGGTCGAGTGAAGCAAGCGGCCCTGACGTACACTCAGGCTGCGCAGTGAGCGGTCAGGCGCCCGAGTCCTCCGTGCCGACGCTGCTCTGCGTCGTGCTCAGTCTCTTGGTGGTTCGAAAAAAGCCTATCCTCGTACGCGCTCACCGCCGTCGCTAGTTACTCCGAAATATCTTGTCCTTTGTGCTTGACCGCGACTTTGCGTTTTACCTCGGGCTTGACGCCGCTGGCGCTGTCGTTGGGAATAAAGCGCACTTCCGTCTTGATCTCAAAGGAGAGCGACGTCAGCAGCTTTTGCAGCTCACCTGATACGTTTAGCGTTTCGAGGAAATGGCGCAGTTCGCGCGCGACGATGCGGAGCAGCTCATCTTTGGAAGTAGCCGCCTGCGTGATCAGAAAATTGGCAACGTCCTTCGGCAGGTGAACTTCGGAGGCCAGCTTGCGAATTCCCTCCTCTGTCGTAAACAACGCGCCGAGGCCGGTATAGACCGCGCGCTTGACGAACTGCTCGAAGCGCCCGCCGGGATGCCCCTCTTCGCTCGTTGCTTCCTCGTCTGACATCGGTTCGCTCTGTTCCGTCGGTGGATCACTCATGACGACAACGTAGCGATCATCTTTGAATTAGTCGAGGATTCGATTTGACCGGTCAAATGACCGGTGTTCGAGTTAGCAAAACCACGGCG
>JAHFDU010000127.1 GCA_023248835.1 Myxococcales bacterium
TCGGCGCGACGTCAAACATGTGCTCGAACTGCATCCGCTCAACGACGAGGACTATCACTTGGGCATTTTTCTCGTCGGTGCCTACCAAGAGATCTTGGGCGACTTGCACAATCTTTTTGGCGACACCAATACCGTGATCGTTTCGCTCGGCGAAAGCGGCGCCTATCACATCGACCACGTCATTCCCGGCGACAGCGTCACTTCAGTGTTGCGCTACGTCAGCTACTCCGCCGACGATCTGGTGGCGCGAGTCCGCCGCTCAAGCGAAGAGGCAATTCGCGCCAAACGCATGACGCTCGAAGAGTCGCGTCATCTTTTGCGCTCTTATGAAAATGGGATGGCGGGATATACCTATCTCGAGAGAGACTAGCCTTAGTTGGCGCTGACCATTGCCTGGGTGGAAAACGGCGATCCGTCGCTAAGCAACCCGGTCACGACGATCTGAATCATCGATCCAGTCGCTGGTGCAATTGAGCTGACGGCTGCTTCGCTCTGGGCCAAAATACTACTCTGTCCCAAGATACACCTAGCCGGCTGATCTATCCCACCATAGAGTTTGGCACGCTCGTGGGGGCCAGCATCGGGGTTGTCGTCGGGATAAAACTCAAACGTTCCGGAAAGACTCAATTCGCCATTCAGCAGAGCCATACATTCGTTGCTCGCAGCCACGACGTGTCCATTCCATGCAAACTTCAACGCATCGATCTGCTTGATACTGAGCATCCCGATGTTGGTAATCGAAAAGCTCCACTTGTACTCTCCGCACGCGTTTTGCCGCTGCATGATACAGCTGAGGGAAGAGTGCTTTATCTGGATATTGGGGTTTTCGTTCACAAGAGTGATCCCAGGACCCGATCCACCGCTACTACCGGTACAAGCGGCGAGGACCAAAGCGCCTAAAACACCAGAAATCCGAATCGAATGTAAATACATATCTCTCTCCTTCAATGGCCAATGGCGGCCTTCTTACTCCTTATTCCGCTCAGAAGTCAATTCCGTCACGTTTTTTTCGGTTTTTTCAGACACTGCGTTCTGTTTGGTCTTGATCCCAAATTGGGACCAGTGTAGAATATCTCTTAGGTGCGGATCATTTCTCGGCGAACATTGCAGAAGTTTTGGGCCGACCATGCCGACGCTGAGCAGCCGCTCAAGGCGTGGGTTGCCGAGACCAGCAAAGCGACCTGGAGGTCGATGATTGAGATCAAACGGAGGTATCCGATCGCCAGTGTCATCGATGCAGAGCGAGTGGTCTTCAATATTGGCGGAAACAAGTATCGACTGGTGGTCAAGATCTGGTTCCCGGGCCGAGCGGTGTGGATCAAATTCATCGGCACCCACGCCCAGTACGACAAGATCGATGTGACGAAACTGTAGATGACAGCGAGGAGCAGCTATGAAACTTGAACCGATCCGTAATGACCGCGACCACCGACGGGCATTGCGGCAGATCGAGAAGTTATGGGGAGCGCGCCGTGGATCGCCGGAAGCGAAAACACTCGAGATCTTGGTGACACTGGTAGATGCCTACGAGGCCCAGCACCACGCCATCGATCGGCCAGACCCAGTCGAGGCGATCCGCTTTCGCATGGAGCAAGAGGGGCTGACTCGCAGCGATCTCGAAAAGCTCATCGGTAGTCGCGCTCGCGTCTCGGAGATCCTCAACCGTCGCCGCCCGCTGACCGTCGCCATGATCAGGCGACTTCGCGATGCGCTCGGGATTTCCGCCGATGTACTAATCGGTCGCGAGCCGTCGGCAGCTTAATCGCTCGGCTCGGTGAGTAGCTGTATGCCTGACGTCACCCGCTCTATTTCTTGGATGTTCGACGCGGATGACCGAGGGCGTGCACGTCGACGACCCGTGACTGGATGTCGAGCGCGCGCACCGGCGGCACCAGCAGCTGACCGGCACGTTCGAGAAAAAAATTCTTCACCAGCTTCCAGTCCTTCGGCCCTTCGCCCTGTAGTTTCGCCTCTGCCTCAGCGTCATCGAAGTAAGTAAGCGCGCGCAACAGCAGCGCCTCATTCACTGGCTGCCGGTAGACCTGCTTGATGGCGGCGAGGCACTCGGCAATCCCGAGCCGCTCCTGCTCAAGCGTGACGTAGAGATCAAAAAAATCGCGCCGAGTGCCGCGATCGAGAATGGCGTGAAGTTTGGTGGCCAAAATACCGGTGGTGGTCAAACGCCTCTCTTCGATGAAACGCGCCAATAGGGCGAGCACGAAGATCGAGACTTTGATTCCTTTCCAGGTGAGATGAACCGTGTCTCGGGTCTGTTCTCGGACCTCGGTCTTGCCGCTCTTGCGCAGGGCTGCGAGCAGTGCCTTCAAGTCTTTCTCCTGGCGCACGCCGAAATCGACGTCGCGGCTTCGCCGGTACGGACAAAGGCAGCGCACCGCCTGACCGCCAATGACGAACCAGTAGGGCAGCGGATCCACCACCGCGCCAAGTGGGCCTGGCATCACCTGCTCCGGCGAAAGCGTCTGCTTGCGATTCATATCTTCCGGGCCCGCAAGACAGCTTCGAGCAGCCCTCGGCTGCGCGGCCGAAATCCGGCCATACGCGCAGCTTGATAGAGCGGCAGCCAGGGCATTGCAGCCGCGAACATCATCGCTTCGGTTGATCCGTAATTGAAGCAATAAAAGGCAAGCTGGCGTGCAGGCACACTGCCTACTGCATCCAAATTGTAAAGGGCGGCTTGCACCGCAGTTGGCAGATCATTGACGATGTAGATCGGCGTCTTGGCGCGCTTGAGAAAATTGTAGACTGTCGCCCGCGACGGCGGACGCAGCCCCTGCCTGCGCAAACGTGTCTCCAACGCAGCAAGAACTTGGTCAAGCGGTAGCCGATCACGTCCCCCCATCGCACGCAGGAGCGCCTTTTTCACTTCGGGCAGAAGACGCATCTGACCGCGATCGCTGCGCGGGCGCCGAGTCGAGAACGGCCTATTTCCAAGCCGCCGGTTCGCCTGTTCGATCGATGCCTTCAAATTAAAGATAGACATAAATCTAATTAATTATAGACGAATTCCGGATTGCGACAAGCTGCTTCATGGGTAATAATAACCTCACTCATGCGCATTCTCGATCGTTTACAAAGTGGCACCCCTTGTTTTTCGTTCGAATTTTTCCCGCCCAAGAGCGACGACGGCGTGCGCGCTCTGTTTCGCACCGTCGAGGAATTGGCGCCGCTCGAGCCCGGCTTTGTCTCCGTCACCTACGGCGCCGGCGGCTCGACGCGGCAGCGCACCATGGAGCTGGTCACCGATATCAAGCGCCAAACCGACATCGAGGCGATGGCGCACCTGGCGTGCCTTGGCCATTCCCAAGCCGAGCTCGATGACATTTTGCGCAACCTCGACGAGGCCGGCATGGAGAACATACTGCCGCTGCGCGGGGATGTGCCGCAGGGCGCGGCCGATTTCAAGTCAGCCCCCGACGGTTTTGAGCACGCTTCCGAGCTGGTTTCATTTGTGCGCAAGCGCGGCTACAAATTTTGTCTCGGCGGTGCTTGCTATCCTGAAGGCCACCTTGAGTCGTCGAGCCGCGAGCAGGATCTCGAGCATCTCAAACAGAAAGTCGACGCCGGCACCGATTTTTTGATCACTCAGCTGTTCTTCGACAATGCGTTTTATTTTCATTTTCTTGAGCGCGCGCTCGCCGCCGGCATCAGCTGCCCGATTGTTCCTGGCATCATGCCGCTGACCACTTTCGAACAGATCGACCGCATCACGCGCATGTGTGGCGCCACCGTGCCGATGCGGCTCCGGCTCGAGCTTGAGCGACGCAAAGACGATCCGGAAGCGATCGTGCAACTAGGGATTGCGCATGCGACCTTGCAATGCGCCGAGCTGCTTTCAAGCGGCGTGCCCGGCATTCATTTTTACACTCTGAATCGCTCGCGCTCGAGTCGCATGATCGTCGCCGCCCTGCAAGCCAGCGACTTCGCCGCTACTTAACCTTAAACGTGGTTTGGGCGGCGCCGATGTTGTCGGCCGAATCAACCGCGCGTACCGCCAGCGAATGGGTTCCGGGCGACAAATCGCTTGGCAATTTGACTGAAAAATCTTTGCTCGGCTCGTCGAAGACACCCTCTTTGGGAGACAACAGCTGCCAGTCGCCACCGTCGATCGAATAGGCCAGTTCGCTGAGTGGCGAAAAGCTGTCCTGCGCATGGCCCGACAGCGAAGGATAACTCACTTTGACGGCGACATCCGGCTTGCGATTGTCGACGAGGAATGGCGCCGATTCGAGCGCATGTTCGAGCACCAGCTCTTTGGGATTAGACCGCTCATCCGAAGCAACCACTTTGACCACATAGTTGCCGTCGGGAAGTGACTCGGTATTCCATTCGACGTCGGTGGTCGTGAGCGGCTCCGGCCCGCCGAGCAGGCGCCAGCTCGAGTCGCCCTCTTGGCGAAAAAACAGTCGATAGACCAGATTGTCCTCGTCGAAATTTTCCGCTTTCCAGCGCAGGTGCAAAATCGGCGAGCGCGTGCGATTGACTTTGGCCTGTAGCGGAATGTGGCCAGAAAATCCACGCTCATCCACCGTCACTTCGGTGATTCGCGAGCGTTGATTTTGCGGCAAATAAAAGAGTGAAAAATCGCGCAGCACGGCATCGCTCGAATGAAAATTGAATCGCACTTGGACATACCGGCCATCGGGTGATGCGACTTCGCCGACTCCACCCTCGCTGGTTTTGCCGTCGTGGCTGACTGTTTCCCAGCTCGACCAGGTTTTGTCGGGATGGGCGGTGTTACCCGATCGGGTCTCGACAACGAACTTGCCGTTTCCAGTCCAGCGCAAATGGCCAAAGCGCGCCGGAAATAGAGCATCAAACGCTTTGCTCTGATAGTTGGCGTCTTTAGCCGTCGCATGGGTCAGTTCATAGGCCGCGCCGGCGTCTCCGGTGCCAACCAGGTGATGATCCCCCGACAGCGCCAAGGTCAAAACCTGGCGCTCGGAAAGATCGACCGCGGTGACCACCGTTCGATCGGGGCGAATCATGTAAACCCGACCGTTCGATCCCGAAGCAGCGTACACGTTGTTCTCGTTGTCGACGTGCAGCGCGGTGAAATAACCGTCGCTGAGGACGTGGATCTGCTCGACGCGGTTGTCGGGATCGATGCGAACAATTCCGCTCTTGCTCTTGCGATCGCGCCCGGGCAGCGCGTTGGGCGCCGCGGTGGCGGCCGAAACATTGAGCTTGATACCGGCGTGCGGCACCTGCGCATTGATGGTCTGCGGTTTTTGAAATTCGTTGATTGCGACGTACAGCGTATTGCCGTGGCAAGCGATCGCGCGCACTTCGTCGCCCTCAAAATCGTGCAGCGCCCGCGCCGAAATCTTCTTGCCAACTTCAATGCGGTACAAGATACCGCTCTCGGACGAGCCGGCGTAAAGTGATCCATCTTCGGCTTGGGCCAACGAGAGAATGTGTTTTTCGCCACTCTCATAGACCACGTGCACCGGATCTTTTTTGCTCGCCAACTCAACCGAGAAGATTTTTCCGTCCGGCCCGGTGCCGGCGTAAAGTTTTTTGTGCGCCTCGTCGAGCGCCAGTGCCCACACATGTTCGGCGGGAAGTTTGGCCAGCTCGTGCGCCGCACCCGATTTGTCGACCGAAAAAATGCGCCCGCCTGGCATGGTGCCGGCGTAGAGCGTGCCATCAACGGCAATCGCCAGCGATGTAACCATGGTGGCATCGATGGCGGTGAGCTTCTTGGCCTTTCCCTTTTTTACTTCATAAATGGCCGCCTGATCGCCGGTGCCAAAATAGACCGTGCCGTCCTTGGCAGTCACCGACGAGAAAACTACCGCTTCACTAATCTCGACGCGTTTCGACGCAAAACCAGTCGAGGCTTCGCCGCGTGAGGACAACAGCACGCCATGCGCTTCGCCGTCTTCGAACTCTTTGTAACTAGTCACTCGAAAAGTGCGGGTGTTCACCGCCTGCGCACTCGAGGAAAGCAGACCGACAGCTAGGACAAGATGGAAACGCACGCGAACCTCCTTGGCGGCAACTTTAGCATGGAGCTTTGTCAAAAAAGCGACCGCAGTTGGCCTCGGCTGGACCAATCTGGACTCAAACTCAACTTTGCACAACTTTGCCCCTTGCAGTCCCCTTCAACCCTGTGCTATGAGCGGCCCTTCTTATAGGAGATGGAGGTTTTCCGTGCGCAAAATTCTGATTGCTAGTTTGGTAACTCTCTTCGCTGCCTGCACCAGCAATGCGATTCAAAACAAGGTCGTGCCCGATGCGGGTCCACGACCCGGTTCTGATGGCGGCGGTGGCGGTAACACCGGCGGTGGCGGCGGCCCGGACGGCGGCGGCCCGATCACTCCCCCGGACAACTTGGGCACCCGCCTCATCGAAGGCAAAGACCTCCGCGTTTTCGGACTTACCGAAGACGATCATCTAATCTATAAAGACTCCTCGGGCACCCTTTTTTCGTTCGGGTTGCCAGCGGGCCAGAAAGCGACCACGATTGCGAGCGGCCTCGACGCCGCCAGCGAAGTGGTGATTCGGCGCAATACCGTTTTCGTCTGGACGATGGTCAATCAGACCAGTTTCGGCGGAAATCTGGCAATCTGGAACACTGCCGGCGTCAGCGTGCCAGCCCTGGCGTCCAAGTCGCTGCGCTTCCGCGCCACGGTGAGCCACAACGGTCAATACCTCCTCTATACCAGCAACATTTCGAACGACGGCAAGTTCGCCGATCTCATCCTGGCGAAGATCGATGGCTCGGGCGCGAGCACGGTGCTCAACCAGACCTATGTCGGTCCCGACAAGGCGCCGAGCGGCTTTCAGCTGGGCCTGAGTAGCGGTGATTCGGATGGACCGTTTATCATCGTCTTTACTCCGCCGGTCATGATGGGCGGTATGCCGGCCAAGGGAGCGGACATCGCTGCGATCGACCCGACGACAGCAAAACTTACAACGCTGAAGAGCCTGACCAACGGATGGGCACCGTCGCCGGACGGTTCACAGATACTTGTCCGCGACTTCACCACCAAAGCAATGCTGGCCCTGCCGGTCGGCGGCGGCGGCACGCCGACCAAGATCGACGGCGCTTTTAGCAGTGCAACATTTCTGTCCGACAATCGCTCTATTGCCTACGTCAACACCTCAAATCAGGTGCTGCGCTCCACCATCGCCGGTGGCACGCCGACCGCGCTCGCCACCGACTCGAGTGTTCTCATCGACGGCTTCTCGAACGATATCACCACGGGCGACCTCGCAGTTTCGGCCGACGGCAAGTACATCATCGGTGAGGCCGGCGTCACTGGACCAACCAATTTTCCGAGCTCGGAACTCTACCTCGTCAGTCTCGACACACCGGGCACGCCGACAACACTGGTGCCAACTGCCGACGGCGCGCTCTACGGCGGCGCCTTCACTGCCGACTCAAGCCAGGTCCTGTACGCCAGCAATGTCATCAGTGGCGCCGGCGAGTTCTACTCCAAGCCAGTCGCCGGCGGCGACGCCAAGAAGCTTGGCACCACGGTGTGGGTCTGGTTCACCGGCCTCGGCACCAAAGTGGTCTTCAACGACAACTATCAGGATGATAGCTCAATGAAGACGCATGGCGCTGCCGACATCTTTTCCGTCGATGCCGCCAACCCGGGACAGCCCAAGCTGATCGCAACGCAGGTCGACGCCGACTTCTATATCAGCCACGGCCGTGACACCATCGTCTATCTCGACACCGCGACCTCAGGCAAAGAGGGCATCTACACCACCACCATCCCGTAAGCTCTACCGCTCTGCTCACTGCCTCATTCCCGGCGCTTCGTGGCCGGTGGCGCTGACATACTCGTCGTAGTTGCCGCCGTAAAGATGCGGACCGCTTGAACTGAGTTCAAGCACGCGCGAAGCCAGCGCGCGCAAGAACACCCGATCGTGCGAAACGAACACCAGCGTGCCCTGGTATTTGGCGAGCGCGCGCATCAGCACCGCTTTGGTGACGATGTCGAGATGGTTGGTCGGCTCGTCGAGAATCAGCAGATTCGGCGCATCGTACAGCAGCTTGCAGAGTGCGATGCGCGAACGTTCGCCGCCGGAAAGCACGCGGATGGGCTTTTCGACATCTTCACCCTGAAAACCAAAAGCGCCGGCAAGGTTGCGCAAAGTACCAATGCTGGCGAGCGGGGCGTGCGCTTGCAGCTCTTCGAGCACGGTCAAATCGGCATCGAGCGACTCCATTTGATGCTGGGCGAAATAGCCCATCGTCACCGACGCACCGACGGTAACAACACCAGCGTCGGGCGCCACCATCCCGGCCATCATCTTGAGCAGGGTCGATTTGCCAGCGCCATTTTCGCCCATCACTGCCCAGCGCTCGGTGCGGCGCACCAGCAGGCTGAGTCCATCATGCACACGGCGCGGCCCATAGATCTTGGTGACCTTTTCGACTTTGATCACATCTTCGCCCGAGCGTGGCGGAGTGCCAAAATCGAAATTCTTCTCGACGCGGCGACGCGGCGGCTCGACCCGTTCAATCTTGTCGAGCTTTTTTACTCGGCTCTGCACCTGCCAAGCCTTGGCGGCCTGCGCTTTGATCCGCTCCATAAAACGAATCTCTTTTCGCAGCATCGCTTGCTGGCGCAGGTATTCGGCTTCGCGACGGGTCGCCTCCTCCGCTCGCGCCTGCTCGTAAAAATCGTAGTTACCCGAGTAGCTGCGCAGCTGCCCACCGTCGATCTCAATGATCTTTTTGACCACTCGGTTCATCACGTCGCGATCATGGCAAGTCATCATCACGATGCCGTCGTAGTCGCGCAAAAAAATTTCGAGCCACAAGATCGACTCGATGTCGAGGTAGTTAGTCGGCTCGTCGAGTAGCAACAGATCGGGATTGAGCAGAAGAATGCGTGCCAGCGCGACGCGCATTTTCCAGCCGCCGGAGAGGCGGCCAACGTCGCCAGCGATTTGGTCGGGCGCAAAGCCGAGCCCGGCCAAAATCGACTGCGCCCGCGCCTCTACTTCGTAGCCGCCGAGCTCCATGAAGCGCGCCTGCACTTGGCCATAGCGCTCGACCGCGTGCTCACCATCAGGCGTGGCCAATTTGGTTTCAAGCTGGTGCAGCTCTTCGCCGAGCGCCGCCACTTCACCCGCCCCGGCCACGGTTTCGGCAAGCACGCTGCGCCCTTTCAGATCGCCGACGTCCTGGCGAAAGTAACCAATGGTCAGTCGTCGCGGCCGATCAATGGCGCCCTCGTCGGGCGTCTCCTCGTCGGTGAGTAGGCGAAAAACGGTGGTCTTTCCAGCCCCATTGGGACCCACCAGACCGACCTTTTCTCCTGCATTGAGTTGAAACGAGGCGTCGACGAATAATACTTGCGCGCCGTACTGCTTAGTGACCGAATTTACGCTGACCATGCGCGAACCGACGAATGCTTATCGCCAGTAGTCCAACCAGCAGGAGAAATACTGCAAGTGGAGAATCGGCGCTGCCGGGCGTGAAGCTGCAGCTCGAGTGAGACGGGCCGGCGCCGAGACCAAGTCCTATAGGGGAGATTTCTTCAGTATCAGTGGCGGTGGGTGCAGTGGCGTCCTCCCGAGTCATGTCGGCCAACATGTCGGTTCCACCATCGCAGGCGATTTCGATGGCGCCGCATCCGCTTAACGGATCACAAGTGGCTATGTGACACGCATCACCCGGACAGTTCACCGGGGTTCCTGCGACGCAAAGGCCGCCCTCGCAGTGGTCGCCGTTGGTGCAGGCATTGCCGGTCGCACATCCGGTACCGTCGGAACGGTAGGCGGTGGGGACACAAGTCTCATCCTGGCATTTTCCGGTCAACACGCACTGCCCGGTGGGGACACAGCCGACGTCATTGGTGACGCCGGTGCAGTCGGTCACCAACGCCTCGGCATCGCTCGATAGCAAAATCAGCGAAGCCACAGACAGACCGAAGCAAAAGTACAACTTCATTTTTTTCTCCTTGCTCAACGAGACCATCGAGAATAGCTGATTTTGCCCCAGTTAGGCAGATACTTTCTTGAATCGGCGCGCGCTTAACCACACCAGCACCACCGATATCGCGATCAGCGCCAGAACATTGGGCAAAAGCTCAAGCGGCCCGGCGTTGCGCAGGACCACGCCGCGCATAATAGCGATCATGTGGGTCGCCGGCATGATGCGACCGAGGGCATAGAGCGGCCACGGCAGCCCCTCGACCGGAAAGATGTAGCCCGACAAGAAAATCGACGGCAACAGCAGCATCTGCGCGCGCT
>JAHFDU010000430.1 GCA_023248835.1 Myxococcales bacterium
TTCGCAACCGTTCACGCGCGCAGATCTTTTACAGGGAGATCAGGAGATCAAGAGACAGATTTTCTTTGTTTCAGAGCGAGAATCTTCTCCACCAAGATCTTTCCTCCCTGAACTCCTGATCTCCCTGTGAATTTTTTTCTGGGCGGTGAACGATTACTTCTTTTCTAGTCATTGTGTTCTTGGGATTCGCGCTGCTGGGCGACTTTGAACAGCACCGCGCCCAGAACAACAAAGCAGGCGAGCGCGACCAAGAGACCCACCGGCCCTTCGCGCCCGGTTTCGCCCCAGATCCATTTGGCGCCAAAATCGAGCAGCTTGCCGAAATCGAGCATGGCAACGATCGCCACCGCAAGGCCGGCGAGTGCGCCGCCGGCGATCAGGCCCGAGCTGAACAGCACGCCGGCGGAAGCTTCGCCCTCGTCGCTGCCAGCTTTTTTGCCGAGCTTCCAGTCGGCCAATCGCTTGATCACGCCGCCGATAAAAATCGGACTGGTGGTCGACAGCGGCAGGTAAACACCGACGGCAAAAGTGAGCGACTTGATACCGCAGAGTTCGAGCACCAGCGCGGCGAAGACGCCGATCAGGATCAAATTCCACGGCAATCGCTGGTTGAGAATGCCGCTAATCACCGTCGCCATCAGTTGACCTTGCGGCGCCGGCAGGATCGCGCCGCCGATGCCGCGCTCGACGACAAAAAGCACTTTGTGGTCGCGCGCGCCAACCAGATAAAGTCCGTCCGGGATCACTTTTGATCCGACGATGTTTTTTTTGTAAAGACCCTGCTCGGTGGCGTCGCGCTCCATCTCGGCTTTGGCGCCGTCGGTCTTGAAGCGCAGCTCTTTGCGTTCGTTTGGGTCGAGCGGGGACAGGCCGGTGAGGTCGGTGTCTGAAAAAGTAAACACGATCGACTTGGATGAGGCGGGCACGGTCAAAGTGTAGGCGCGATCCATAAACGACATGGTGAGACCGATGATCAGCGTCGAGAAAGTGACGCCGAGCATGAGGCCGATTTGCTGTCGCGACGGCGTCGCGCCGAGTAGGTAACCGGTTTTGAGATCTTGCGAAGTCGCCCCGGCGTTGGCCGAGGCGATGCACACCACCGCGCCAATCGTCAGCGCTACCGCTGCGAAAGCACCGCCGGTCCAGCCGACCAGCACGAAAATAAGACAAGTTGCCATCAAGGTTGCGATCGTCATTCCCGAAATCGGATTCGACGAAGAACCGATCTCACCGACCAGGCGCGAGGACACGGTGACGAAGAGAAAACCGAACACCACCATCAGAATCGCGGCTGCAGCGTTGGCCAGTGCATGGCCGGGATTAATGAAAAAGGAAAGGATCGCCCACAGAAAAATGACGATGGCGAGCGATCCGCCGGCGACCACGGTCATCGGTAAATCGCGATCGGTGCGCGCTTTGGTCTCTGCGTCGGGGCCCTTGCTGCCGGAGCGCATTTCGCGGAGCGAAGATTTGAACGAGTCGACGATCACCGGCATCGCACGGATCACATTGAGAATGCCACCGGTAGCGACGGCGCCGGCGCCGATGTAGCGGACGTAAGCCGAGCGGATGGCGCCTGGCGCCATTTCGGCTATAGGAATGGTGCCGGGAAAAATTTTCACGTCGCCCAGAAACATGCCGAAGTATTTGATGAGCGGAATGAACACTAGATACGTGAGCACGCCGCCGGCCACCATGATCGCAGAAATGCGATAGCCGATGATGTAGCCGACGCCGAGCAGTTCGGGCGTGATTTTGGCCGACACCGATCCGCCCGAGTACCATTTGCCGAAGCGATATTCCGGCGTGTCGTTCCACAGCCCAAAGCCTTTCATCAACCAAGCGTAGACAAAGCCGAGGCCAAGCCCATGCAGCACGCGCATACCGAGCGCGCCGCCCTGTTCGCCGGCGATCAGTACTTCGGCGCAGGCGGTGCCTTCAGGATAGGTGAGCACGCCGTGCTCGCGTACGATCAAGTAGCGGCGTAGTGGAATCATGAACAGCACGCCGAGCCAGCCGCCAGCGAGCGCGACCGCGACGATGCGCCAGTAACTTGGTTCGAAGCCGAGGAACACCAACGCCGGAAGAGTGAACACCACTCCGGCGGCGATCGATTCGCCCGCCGAGCCGGTGGTCTGCACGATGTTGTTCTGCAGAATCGATCCTTTGCCGGTGATTTTGCCGAGCGCCTTGTAGATGACGATCGAAAGCACCGCGATCGGGATCGAGGCGCTGACGGTGAGCCCCACTTTCAGCGCGAGATAAACCGTGACCGCGCCGAAAAATACGCCGAAGAAAATGCCGAGCAGCACCGAGCTCGGAGTGAATTCCGGCGGATCTTGCGTCGCCGGAATGTAGGGTTCAAAGCCGTCGGACTTGGATGGGTCGGAAGTGGACATGATGGGGCGCGACCTTAGCAGGACAACCAAAACTGTGCAGCGCGAAAATTGCGAACGTGTTTCGGCCAACTGGGCGTCCGCCAGTTTTGCCGTGGGCGTGGGAAAGGTTCAGTCCGATTCGCAGCGTAACCTACGGCGTGCGAATCGGAGCCGGTCACTTCATGCTGACTCAGATGTTCAGATGTCTCAGCGCTTGTGGACGGGGCGCCGATCTATTACTCTGCGGCCACCCATGAGGACGGGACTAATCGGGCTGTTTTTTTTGACTTTCGGCTGCTATGCGCCCGACATCGCCGACAACGGTTTCGCCTGCACTATGGGTGAGCCGCATGGTTGCCCACCGGGGTTCGTCTGCGCTGTGTGCGACGTTCGCAACAATCCATCCGGACTCGATGGTTGTTGCACTCGCCATGCCATCCAGGTTGCGGTC
>JAHFDU010000128.1 GCA_023248835.1 Myxococcales bacterium
CTGTTGGCAGAGTTGGTGGTTAAGCTCTACCACGATGGTCACAAAGTGCGTCCCTACGTGGTGCAAAAGCTGGTCGGAAACTATCCGCGACCAATTTACTTGGATCAGCAGTCGGAAACACACAGCGCTGGCCCGCTCAACTAGTCACTCGACGACCGCGACCACCGGGGCGTGATCGCTCGAGCCCACGTCCACCAGCACCGGACAAGTTTTGATGCGCGCTGCCAGTGATTGACTGGCCAAGATGTAATCGATGCGCCAGCCGATGTTGCGCTGACGCAAATTGCGCCACGGCGCCCACCAAGTGAACAGATCGGTTCGATCGGGATAGAGCATGCGCTGCACGTCGGTCAGGTTCTCCGACAGCAGTTGATCAAACAGAGCGCGCTCTTCGGGGCGCTGGCCGATGACTTCCGGTTTGCGATCTTTTTCGTTCACGTCGCGCTCGGTGTGGGCGACGTTGAGATCACCGCACAAAATGAGCTTTTTGCCGGCTTGACTCAAAGCTTTGGCATGCGCCACCAGCGCCTCTAAAAACCGCATTTTGGCGGCGAAATCTTTGCCGCCGTTGGGGACATAGACCGAAGCCACCACAAACTCCCCTAAATCGGCTTCGACGATGCGAGTTTCAAAATCGAAACTAGGATGTGAATAGGTCGGCGCGACCGCAAACGCATCTTGGCGCACATGCAGCGCGACGCCGGAATAGCCGCCGGTGCCGTGCCAGTAGCAGTGATAACCGGCAAGCTTACTCAGCGGCTCAGGTACTTTTTCCGGCGACGCTTTGATCTCTTGCAGACAAATAATGTCAGGCCGATCGCGCTTCACCCATTCAGAAAACTGCTGCTCCCGAGCGCGAATTCCGTTGACGTTCCAGGTGGCGATCGAAAATTTCGACATGGTCACGCCCGGCTCAGCACAAACGGACCATTCTCGGTGATGGCGACGGAATGCTCAAAATGCGCTGACAATTTTCGATCTTTGGTTACCGCTGTCCAGCCGTCGGCGAGCACTTCGACTTCAAAGGTGCCGATGTTGATCATCGGCTCGAGAGCGAACACCATGCCCGGTTTGAGTCGCAGCCCTTTGCCGGGCGAGCCGTAATTTTGTACTGGCGGATCTTCGTGCATGGCACGACCGATGCCGTGACCGACAAAACTGCGCACCACCGAATAGCCGAGCGGCTCGACATGCGACTGCACTGCCCAGCCGATGTCTTGCAAGCGATTGCCGACGACGCAAGCAGCGATCGCGTGTTCGAGCGCCTGCTTGGTCGCATCCATCAATTTTCGTGCCTCTTCGGAAATTTTTCCGACTGCAAACGTTCGCGCCGAATCGCCGCAAAAACCCTCCTTGAAGCAGCCAAAATCGACGCCAATAATATCGCCGTCTTTGAGCACCAGGTCGCGCCGCGGAATACCGTGCACCACCACTTCATTGACCGACGTGCACAGCACCGCCGGATAGCCGTGGTAGTCGAGAAAAGCCGAAGTCGCGTCGTGCGCTTTCATGGCGCGGTCAGCGATTTCGTTCAAGTCCCAAGTCGACACGCCGGGTTTGCAAGCGGCTTCGCAGGCGTCGAGTACCGCCGAGACAATGAGGTTGACGCGCCGAAGCTTCTCGACGTCGTCCGCCGTCTTGAGAAATATTTTCATGACAGCTGAAGTGCTTGGGTGATGCGCGAAAACACCGCCTCGACTTCGCCCACCCCGTCGACCGGGTGCAGCAATCGCTGCTGGTGGTAGTAATCAATCAGCGGCGCGGTCTTGTTGCGATATTCCACCAGCCGCTGCTTGACTGCGTCCGGTTTGTCGTCCGCTCGCTCGGTGAGCGCGCCCTGACAGCGATCGCAATGGCCGGGGGTTTTGGGTGGCGCAAATTTGAGGTGATACGACGCGCCATCTTTGGGGCACGACAGGCGCCCCGACAATCGCTCGACCAGCAGCGCTTCGGGCACCTGCACATCGACCACTTGCAACGGAGCGCGTCCGAGTTTTTTCAAAAGCGTGTCGAGCGCGCGCGCCTGCTCGAGCGTGCGCGGAAATCCGTCGAGAATAAACCCCGGTCCAGCGTCCGGCTTCTGTAAACGCTCTTCCACTAGACCAATCACCAGCTCGTCAGGCACCAGTTCACCGCGCGTCATGTAGCCATCAGCCGACTTGCCGAGCGGCGTCTGATCGCGTCGCGCCTGGCGCAACATGTCGCCGGTCGAAATCTGCGGAATGTTCAGTCGCGTCGCCATCTTTTGCGACTGCGTGCCTTTGCCGGCGCCAGCCGCGCCGAGCAGAATCAAATTGCGCTCTTTGTTCTCGTTCATAGAAGGCAAGCATTATAGCAGGGAGACCTTCGCTACTCAACGCACCCCTAGCCTGACCGCCCATCACTTCGGGCGAGCTAAGCAATCGAAACCGATCTCGTTTTTGCAGCAAGGGTTCGGGACTAGTTTCACGATCAGGTTTGGATCTCATTCTCGCTTCTTCCCATCCGGAAAAAAATCAAAACCGGACGCCAGCGGTCAGAGGCGCCGGGGGCTTTCCTGTGTGCAGGTCGCCCTCTGGAACGGTGGCGCGAAGACTGGCGAGCTGTGCACAGGAAAAGGGCTTGGCCCGTCCCCGGCGCCGTCTGAAATACCAACGTTGGCGCCGCGCGGTTCGAAAGATTGCGAATTCCCGCTACAACAGTGCTTCGGTGATCACTCGGTGGCTCGGCGTGATCGTCTCGTGCCGCGGCCCCAGCCTTCGAGCAGGAGCCAGGTTTCCGGCGGCACGACGGCATCCATGTCGGCCCAGGAAGAGTAGACATCGGGCAGCGCACTCGCTGTGTACGCGTGTTGTCTCGCATTGTTCATGACGTATCCCAGGGCGTTGCGAACTTCTGTCGGCGTGGTCAGTGCACGCGCGTGATAACGGTCTGAGATCACTCGGCCGCGGCGATTCATCAGTCGATTGAGCGACCGCGCAATGCGCACGTTGATGCCCGTCATCGCTTTGCGGAGCGCGACTTTGTCGTCTGCCTCAACGATAAAATGCACGTGGTTGCCGAGAACGGAGAAGTGACAGAGCCGCATACCCAATCGCCGCCGCGCGGTCCGAAAACTATGGCGCAACACTTTGTAGGTGCGGCTACGGCGCAGCAAATCTTCCAAGTCTTCGACGTTCTCCTCGAGACTCAGCCTTTTCAAAGCGTCGGGCTGTTCCGGTGAAACTTGCAACCGATCCGATTCGCCAGTGCCGCGCTGATCGTAGAGCACGACTCGGAATTGCGGGGCCAGTTTTTCGAAAGCGCGCAAACCAAGATGGTTTCCACCCGGTCCGCCGTGCAGCACTACAATCGTGGCAGCGCTCTGTAGTCCAACCTCGCGAACGAAAAGTTGGGTGTCGCGAATCGGCCATTTGCCCTCGCGCGGCGGTGAAATCGCGCTGCTGGTCGCGCAGCCTGAAAGCCAGTAAACGAGACAACCAAGCGCCATTTTCATGGCCGATGCAATAGCACAGCGCTCAACGTCGCTGGTGTGATAAAATAGCGCGGTGCATTCAAAACCACTACCGATTGCCGAAGCCATTCCCGCCCTAAAGCCGCCGGTTGATCCGGCGACACTTGAACACAAACACCTATTGAGTGGGCCGTTCTGGCAGAAAATCCCCTCCTACGCTGCGGTTTCCGAGGGTGAGTTTCTCGATCACAAGTGGCAATCGAAAAACACCATCACCAACATTCCAAAATTGCTCGAAGCGATCGGCGATTTGGTGCCGCCAGAATTTGTCGAGGACGCGTCGCGCGGCTTTCAACAAGCGCCGATGAGCGTGCGGGTGTCGCCCTATTTGCTGTCGCTGATCGATTGGTCACATCCCTATGAAGATCCGCTGCGCATTCAGTTCATTCCACTGGCGTCAAAACTGTTGCCCGATCATCCCAAGCTCGGGCTCGACAGCCTGCACGAGCGGGCCGATGCGCCGGTACCGGGCCTCACCCATCGTTACGTCGACAAAGCCTTGTTTCTGACGCTCGACACTTGTCCAGTCTACTGTCGATTTTGCACGCGCAGCTACGCCGTCGGCACCGACACCGACGCGGTCGAAAAAGACACACTACATGTCAGCGAAGATCGCTGGCGACGTGCCTTCGCCTACGTCGCTTCGCGGCCTGAGCTTGAGGACATCGTCATCTCGGGCGGCGACTCGTACAATTTGCGCGCCGCACAAGTCACCCAGATCGGCGAGACGCTCTTGCAGATGCCGAACATTCGCCGCATTCGCTTTGCCACCAAGGGGCCGGCGGTGATGCCGCAGAAGTTGCTCACCGACGACGCTTGGCTCGATGCGCTCACCAAAGTGGTTGAGCGTGGCCGCAAGCTGCACAAAGAAGCGGTGGTCCACACCCATTTTAATCACCCCAACGAAATTACTTACATCACCGAGCAGGCGATGAATCGACTGTTCGAGCGCGGCATCATCGTGCGCAACCAGTCGGTGCTGCAGCGTGGCGTCAACGACGCGATTGCAACGATGAAGCTCTTGGTCAAGCGGCTAGGCCACGTCAATGTGCATCCCTACTACGTCTACGTGCACGACCTGGTCAAAGGCGTTGAGGATTTGCGCACCACGCTGGCGACCGCGCTGCATTTGGAAAAACACGTGCGCGGCTCCACCGCCGGATTCAACACGCCAACGTTTGTTGTCGATGCGCCCGGCGGCGGCGGCAAGCGCGATGCCCATTCGTACGAACACTACGATCGCGAAACTGGAATTTCGGTCTATACCAGTCCGGCGGTGCACCAAGACGCTTACTATTTGTATTTCGATCCGATCGACGCGCTTTCTGTCGCGGTGCAAGCGCGCTGGGCCGATGAAAAAGAGCGCCAACGCATGGTCGACGCCGCTATGGCGCAAGCAAAAATTCAGAAGATATGAGTCGGCCGGAGCGCCACTTTTTCGTCTGTGAAAACGTGCGACCCGAAGGCGGAAAGCCCTCGTGCGGGCAGCGCCACAGCGGCGAAGTGTTGCGCGCGCTCAGCGAAGGATTGGCGCGGCATCGCGAAGTCTGGGACCAGGTCGCGGTGTCGTCGTCGGGCTGTCTCGGCCCCTGCTTTGATGGCCCGACGGTGGTGGTCTATCCCGAGGGCGTCTGGTACGCGCCGGTGAGCGCTGCCGACGTTGACGAACTGGTGCGCGAACACCTGGTGCATGGCCGCCCGGTAGAGCGGCTGCGCTATCAGTGGCCCGAATAAATGTCGGTGCCAGCTGTTCGACGGGCGACGATCGGTCTCGCTGGCTGCGTTGCCTTCCTCGTCGGCCTCGGTCATGTACCGACGCGTACACTTCCTCGGCCTTCTCGTCGTCGCCTTGCCAGCGCGCCCGCTTGTCGCCCTTGCTTCCCTGGTGGATTCATCTGACGCGCGAATACGCGGTGGCCCGAGTAGTCGTACTGCTTTTGTTGCTGGTTAACGTCGGCAGATCTGATGAGTTCATCCGCGCCAATTTTCATGCCCATGCCGCGTCCGACCTGTTGCGCGACGACGGCGCCGAACCGTCGCTGGCACTGCACCAAGTGCATCTCGAGCGCGGTTTTGCTTTTTCAGTGCACACCGCGCATTCAAATGTGAATGACAACGACAAAGTGGCGCACAATTTTTCAGCGGCACGGGCGCGCGAGCAGAATCTCGGATTGGCGCTGACCACCGATCTGGGAGAGGAGCTCACCGTGTCCGACGGCAAGCACCACCAGAGCGGCAATCAGAATCATCTTTCGCTGCTCGGAATTTCGCACTATGTGCCGTCGCACACGCCGCTTGCGCGTGCTTGCACCGAGGCTCACCGCGACGGTGGCGTATGCATCGTCAACCATCCCGGGCCCGGACCGATGATGTGGGAAGAGGGCTTGTGGGAAGCGCCCGAAAATCGCAAACAGATCGACGCGCTGGAGGTTTACAACGGCCAGGCGATGCTGATCGACCTCGATTTTGAAGAGCGCTATCTACAAGCCACCGCCTACAGTGGCCTCGGTTTGCACATCGCCGCCGTCACTGGCACCGACACCCACGGACCGAAAACCCAGCAGCGCATCGGCCGTCGATCGAGACTGGTCGCGGCTGCGGCAAAAATCTTGCACGCGCTGCGCAACCGCGACGACCCACGTCCAGAGCTGCAAGCACTGACGCTGGTGCTCACCAAGAGTCGCGCCGAGGCTGATGTACTCGACGCCGTGCGCGCCCGCAAAACCATCGCCGCCTTCGGTCCGTCGATGCCGTCGGTGGAATGTATTTTTCTCGGCGAAGTACGGCACGACAGTGCGGTCGACTTACGCTTCTCGGCGTCGCGTCCGATCGAAGAAATTTCACTCTACCGCGAAGGCAAGCTTACAAAAACCTGGAGCAACCAAAGCGCGGTGTCATTCGCCGAAAACATTTCCCAGCCCGCCGCCTACGTCTTCGCCTTGCGCGACCACGGCACGCGCATGTTAACCTCGGCCATCTGGTTTGAACCCCAGCCCAAGTGAGCCGATGGTGAAAGAGAAATTTCCCAACGAAGGTGTCGAGCAGGCCAAAGCGCTGTTGCGGGTCGAAGAGACTTTTCCCGAAGCGGACAACTGTGCAGCGTGTGCCGACGCCCGCAAGCAGACCGGCGATGCAACCTATTTGTGCGCCGAACATCTGAAACGCATCTACGGCGTTTGAGCAGCGTTCGTTCTCGGATAACATTCCGCTCATGCTGAGCGGAGCGCGCAAGCGCGGAGTCGAAGCGCGGTTTCGGGAATCACGGGCTGAGGTGAAATACTAGATGTTTGTTCTCGGACATAGCATCCTCGGGCCGACGCTGGTCGACAAGATCCGGCGTGGCCTGCCGATGCGCTGGCTGGTCGTCGGCGGCCTGCTGCCCGACCTTATCGACAAGCCGCTCTACTACAGTTTGGTTGCCTTGACCGGAAAGCGCGGCATCGAACTCGGCCTCATCAGTGGATCGCGCACCATTGGCCATACCGGCCTGTTCCTGCTTCTGTTTGTGTTGCTGGCGATGGCGCGCCGTTCACTCTCTCTGACCGCGATCGCTTGGGGCATCGCCAGCCATCTTTTTCTCGACAATCTCGGCGACGCTTTCGGTCGCCACGACGGCACACCGACGGCAATCAATGCTCTGCTCTTTCCGCTGCTCGGATTTCATTTTCCCTATTCGCCGTTTCACAACGTCGGCGAACATTTAGCCTCGTTGCGCAACTGGTACGTTCTTCTCGGCGAAACCCTCGGCGCGATTTTGTTGGCGATGGCCATACGTCGGCGGCTGAGAAAATAGTTCAGCATGCACGATCCATGGCAAACCGATCCGCTCGCCGCTGAAGGCCTTGTCGACGCGCGCTTGCCCGCAGACTGGGATAGCAAATTTGATCTCGCGGTTCTGAGTGGAAGCGACAGCACGCTAGTCGCCGGCGCGCTGTGCAAGCGTGGACAGGCGCGGCTGCTCATTTATCTGCCGAGCGAAAATGATCAAGCGGTAAAGATGCGCCTCGCTGAAACCGCACCGCCGGCGAAATTTTTTCAGTCGCTCGATGAATTGGCGCTGATGTTAGACCGATTGGCGGTCGGTCGCCCGCCGCAAAAACTTTGGTTCTTTGCATCGCTCGACGACCAGGTACCGTTTCCGGCGCCGGTCAAAAAAATGGTCGATGAGGCGATGCCGCTGTGGCTCACCAATTATCACACCGCTCAGCAATTCGGCGAACGCTGGGCGGTGCAGGGTTTGGCCAATTTGCCCGCGCTCATGAAAACGCCGTCGATTACCACTCTGCGCAACGCGTTTTCAGGCAAACCAGCGATCATTGTTTCGCCCGGCCCGTCGCTCAAGAAAAACATTTCGCAATTAAAGGCGCTACAAGATCGCGCCGTCATCATCAGCTCACTGCAGACCCTCAAGCCGCTATTTTCCGAGGGCGTGATCGCCGATTTCGCACTGGTGATTGAAGCTGTCGATCTCAACTACATGTTTGCCGCGCTGCCGCCGCAGTACTTGCTCAAGCTGCCCGGCCTGGTACTCGGCGTCACCATCCATCCCGACACCTACTATCAGCCGCTTCAGAACACCCAGATCTTTTCGTTCGCGTCCAATAACTACGCCGACGAATGGCTCTATTCCAACTACGGCGACGAGGCGCACCTGCCCGGCGGCGGCTCGGTCTCCTGCGCCGCGATTGCATTCGGCTCTTACCTCGGCTGCTCGTCGCTGACTCTGGTCGGTCAAGATCTTTCGTTTTCAGACGGGAAAATGTACATCGACACTGCGCCGCTCGGCGGCACTAGTGCCACGCTTTCCTCGGACGGCCAAACGCTCCAAGTGAACTACCGCGGCATGTCGCAAGAGGTGCAAAACGAACTGCGGCAGTGGCACGTCCGGCCAACCGCGCGCAAATTGCCCGGCTATGATGGCGGCGAGGTGGTGACAACGGCCGACTTTTTTCATTTTCATGGCTGGTTTGTGCGCTTTGCCGAATATCACAAAAAGCGCCACCGTTTTTACAACAGCACCGAGGGTGGCGCATTCATTCCCGGCATGGAGCACTTACCACTCGCAGAGGTCAGCCGTCGCGAATTCAGCGCAACCATCGACAAGCGATCGATCATCGAATCACGTCATGCGGCGGCGATGGCGTCGCCGGCACAGGCCGAGCGACGAGCGCGCATTTCACGTTTTGTCAGGCAATGCGCCGAGCAGCTACGCCAAGTGACCGCGCTCTGTCGGCGCGCCGCAGACTTGGAAACCGCGACCAGGTTGCGAAAATTGACTCTGTCGATGGAATTTTTCACCAAAATCTGCGGACAGCGTCTCGATCCAATCGAAGCCGCGACCGCTTCACAGATCGAACAGGAAGCGGCGCGCCTCTTGCCGCTGATGGCCGCGATCGAGCAACGTATTTCGTAACGTCAGTTCTTGCTTGCACTCGGAAAGCGGGCGACCGAAGATGCCGGCGGCGTGCGTTGCTTGTTGGCCATCTTTCTCGTCGCTTGCGGAGCGACGACCATCACCGACGATTTTGGCGTGGTGCCGCCGGGCTGTCGCGCGCCCTCGGCCTGCTATATAACCAATTGCAGCTGCACGTTTTCCGGCATCAGCGACTGCGTAAAGTGCGATCCCAAAACCGCCACCAATAATAGCTGCCCCTGCTCTGGCGACGCTGGCACACAGTGTCTCGAACCCGCCCAGCTCTGCCAAGGCAGAGGAGCCTCGTGTAGCGGCCACTGTGTTCGCGCTGGCGGTAGGTGCTCCGACGAAGGCGAGGCGCCGGAACGATTGACGGTCTCGAGTGGCGACGCCGCGCCCACCACGGAATTGCGTTGCGCCTACAGCGACGATGTTTGCTGCCCCGATGCCGATGCCGGCGTCGATTTGGCGATGCCGTCAGTAGACGCGTCGCACGATTAGAAAAGCCTTAACCGTTCACGCCTCCACGCCCCGCTCGCCCTGAGCTTGTGCTTCGACAAGCTCAGCATAATCGGGGGGGACTTATGGCCGCTCATCCTGAGCCTGTCGAAGGACGCTTCACACGATTAGTCTAGTACTCCAGCAGGCGATCAAGATTCTCGCGTTCCCACTTTTGCGCCGACAGGTGGTGTTCGAAGCGGGCCTCTTCGGCGAGAAATTCTGCCGTGTGAAAGCGACGACGGCCGCCGACCACCGGAATGTCGTGTTTTTGATGTAGCATCTCGTGATAGACAATCGATTCGACAAACACACGCGGCACAAACTGCCGATCGAGCGAGGGATGAATGCGGATGAGTCGCTCCTCGACCGAGTAGGAACCCATTTTTATTGAATTGCGCCGACGCGGTCGGGCGCTCGCTGGGGCGCGCTGCCCCCAGGCAATTCGCGCATCGATAGTCTGAGCAAAATAACGCTCATTGAGCGAGTGGTAGATTGCCGCCAGATCGTAGATCTGACCACTCGATTCGAGCACCGCCTTGACGCGCCGGCGTTTTCGCAACGGCCGAATCTTGCGCTGATGAAGGTCGATAAAATCGCCGAGCAGACGCGACGCTTGCCGATCATTGCGGGCGACATAGTGGCCGAGCGCCTGCACCACTTCGATTTCGGCGGAAAGAAACATGTGGTGCAACCGCAGTCGAAAACGGCCACTTTGTCGCTTGACCGAGATCATGGTGTGGCGATTGTCGGTCAGCGAC
>JAHFDU010000129.1 GCA_023248835.1 Myxococcales bacterium
CACTCGGCACCATTTTCACAGTGATGGCCGCAAGCACCGCAATTGTAGCTGTCTTGCAGTGGGCTACAGTAATAGTAGCCAGCATTGGGGTCTTGGCAGGCGGTCTGTTTGTCGCCGCAATCGGGCACAGCGTTGCCGGTGCTCTTGCAGAAAGCGTTGCCGGTGCTGGTGTCGCAGTAGGTGTCGCCGGTGCAGACATTGCCGCAGAAACCGCAGTTGTCATTGGTGTTGAAGTAGGCGCAACCCGGACCGCACGGCTGCGCGCCGTCGGGGCATTTGGGCGTGCTGTCGCCTTGGCAGGTGCCGTCTTTGCACAGCCAGCCTTCTGGACATTTGACGCCGCAGCCGGCGCAGTTGAACTCATTGTCGAGCATCGAGCAGAAAGTGGTGCCGTTGTCGCCCGGGCAGGTGGTTTCGCCGGCAAGGCAAACGCCTTCGCCCTCGCAGTGACTATGGCCCCGTCCGTCGTCGGCGCAGGTTTGGCCTAGTTTGCAAGCGTTGCCGCACCAGCCGCAGTTGTCGAGGTCCATCAGCGTCGAGCAGATGCCGCCGCAGTTGGCCAAGTTGCCGCAGTCGGTGATGGGGCCGCCGTCGGCTGCTTTGCAGACCGCATTTGATCGATCGCTCGAATCGCAGATCGTGCCGTCTGGACACGGCAGACCACACTGCCCACAGTTGAATTGGTCATTGAGCGGAGAGCAGTAGCCCTGTTCGGGGCACCAAATGTCTTCTGGATTTGTGCACTTGACCACTTCCTCTTCGTGGCCGACCGGCGGTTTGCAAGTGGCGTTGCCTTGGTCGTCTTGCCCGCAGCCCCAACCATCCGGGCAACCGGCGCCGCAAGCGCCGCAGTTGAATGGATCGTTCATGGTGTCGGTGCAGTACCAAACCCCGCCGTGATCGAGACAGGCGGTGGTTCCGGTCCAGCAGGTCGGCGGACCGGTCATGTTCTCCGGTGGCTGGCAGAAGTGCTTGTCGCCGTCGGCCACGCACGGCCAATCGGGTGGGCAGGCGTTGCCGCAACCGCCGCAGTTGGTCGGCTCGTCGAGCAGCGAGCAGTAGCCGTCAAATGCGTTGTTGCCGCATGCGGTCTCGCCTACACCCGAGCACATCAGCGGTGGTGCTTCGGCCTTGACGCAAGTTGCGGGCGATCCGTCCTCGCTCGGAGTGCAGACCGAGCTGTTGTCGCAAACCGTGTCGCAGTTGCCGCAATGGTCGTTGGTGTCGGTGGTCATGCACTGTTTCCAGCCGCTCGCGTCGACACAGACCTCACGCGGCGCGTCACAGGGGATGGTCACTTCGACGCAGGTCATGCCTTCGGCGCTGGGCACGCAAGCCGATCCGATATCGCAGGCTTTGCCGCAAGCGCCGCAGTTGGCGGTGTTGTAAAGATCGGAACAGTAGGAGCGCTCTTGCCCCTCGAGCGGCGGGCACAGGGTGAACCCGGCGTCGCAGACCAGGCCGCCATGACCGTCGTCCATCGGCGGCTCAGCGCAGACGCCCGACATACAGGGTTGATCTCCGCAGTCGACATTGCAGCCGCCGCAGTTGTGAACATCATTTTGGAAGTCAAAACCTTCGTCGACCATGCCATCGCAGTTGTTGTCCATGCCGTCGCAAGCTTCGGCGTAGTCGGGCAGCACTTCGTCTTGGGTGATCACCCAGTTGCCGGCGACACAGGAGCGCGCGCCCGCCTGGCACATGCCGTAGCCGACTTTGCTCATCGCCGAGTGGAAATAGAGTTCATCGGGGATGTTGTCGTCGACCATGCCGTTGCAGTCGTTGTCGACGCCGTCGCACACTTCCTCACCGGTCGATTGGCACTCGCAACCGTTCGATGGATCGTTGTCGACATCGAAGAAGCCTTCTGAACAGGTGTAAACGCAGCCATCTTCGCAGGCTGCCGCCATGTTGCTCGGCGCGCTGCAAACCGTGCCGCAGCCGCCGCAGTTGCTCACGTCATTGCCGCCGCCTTGGCCCTCGATGTTGTCGACCACACCGTCGCAATCGTTGTCGATGCCATCGCAAGTTTCTGCCGTCGCTTCGGCCATCGGAGCGTTGCAGGTCACCGACATGCCGCCGGCGCCGCAGACCGTGGTGCCGGTGCCCATACAGGCGCCGACGCCGAAGCTGCAAGGTAGACCGGCGCCAAATTCGGCGTCGGGTGCCTGGCCCATTGGCGCCTTGCAGTCGTTGACGACGCCGTCGCAGTACTCTTGCGCGCCCGGGTAGACGGCGGGATTGCTGTCGTCGCAGTCGCCGTTGCTTTTCGACCAGTGGTCGCCGTCATGGTCGCAATCGTCCGGGTTGTAATCTTGCGAATCGCAGTCGTGGCGCTTGCCGTCGTCGGGTGAGCCGCATACCGGTGCACCGGGATAGGTGCCTCGGTCGTTGTCGTCGCAGTCCATCCCCGCGGCATAGCCGTCGCCGTCGTTGTCGACCGCGCCCTCTGCGACCGGCTGAAACACGGTAATGTGCACTTCGATCGGGTTCGACTGCGCGCCCTTTTGATCGCGGGCGGCGACGTAGAAGATGTAAACACCTGGACTACGGGTTTGGAAAATCGCTCGCGCATTCATGCCATCTTTGGAGGGACTGATCTGCAGCGTGTATTTGATGTCCATGTTCGGATCGTTTTCATTGGGGGCAATCGACGGATCGGGCGTGATCTCGAAGCGCAAACTGTCCTGGTCATCCATGTCTGGATCGTTGCCGCTGATGTTCATGGTGATGGTGCGCGGCGTTCCTGGGCTCCAGGGTTCACCGAACAGCGGATCGTCGAGCAGCACTTCCGGATCGTCGGGGATGTGGTTGGATTTGGGTGTAACTGAAATGGTGCGCTCAGCCGGATCCGAATCATGCACTCCGTCGTTGGCGATCACTTTAATGGTGTAGTCGCCCGGCATACTCGGCGCTTCAAACACCACCGCGTCGCCCTCTTCGGCCGACAGGCCGCTCGATCCAGACCAGCGGTAGGTCAAGTAGGTTCCGGTACCAATCGCGCGCAGCTTGGCGCTTTCGCCGACCTGAAGCGGCTGCGCGCCAGCGATGTCCACCGTCGGCTTGGGCATCATCATCGCCATTTCTTTGGAGTCGACCAGCAGGTCCCAGTGGTAGCTGGCCGAGGCTGAGCCGCGGGTCGCGATCACGTCTATGCCAAAAAAGCCCGGCATGCCAGGCGTAATCGTCGCAGCGGTTCCATCGCCAGAGGCTTCGATGGCAACCGACGAATTGTCGGCACTCCAAGCATAGCTCGGAGCCTCGCCGCCAGTGGCAACCCCCAGCTTGATCGAATTTCCGGCAATCGTGTGCTGCTGGCCATCGGGATCAGCAAACAGCAGCGGGGGCTCGTCGCCAGCCGGCTTCGGATTGTATTGTTCCGGGCCGCCGGCGCAGTCGCGATCGTCGGACACGGCATCGACGGTTTTGACATCGCCGTCATCCGAGCCAAAGGTGTTGGCTACTTGTGGCGGCGCCTGGGTCGCGTCATAGGCGTCGACGAAGTAGATCGAGACTTCGGCGTGCATGTGGATGCCCGAATCGGCCTTGCCAAGTCCGCTCATCACCACCAGCGGCCGCGAGCCGTCGAGCCAGCTGATGAGTTCCGGATCGTCCGCGGCGATGGTGTCGGGAATGGTAAGATACTGGTCATTCGGATGCAGGTTGGTGCGCACCGAGACCACATACCCATCGCCCTTTCTTGCCGCGGCGGACAAGAGCCAGCCCGAGCGCGAGACCTTGCCATCGCCCGACGAGCCTGAAAGGGTGGTGTAGATCTGGATCGCTTTTCCATCCGGCAGCGCTTTGAGGATCTCGCTGAGGGTGGTGGCGGCGCCGTCTGCGGTCGCGTCGTAGCCGTTGACCTGATCGGCCGGAATTTTGTCGAAGCTTGAAGACATCGGCGCGCCGACGATCAGCGCGTCGGAGCAGGCGCTCGAGCCACTGTTCATCGCCAGATCGACGGTCGGTACATCGGGCAGCGCGACAAATGTGCAAAAATGTAGGGTCTCGGCGGTGACCGTACCACTGCCGGGATCGTATTTGGCGTTCTTGACCTTGCTCCATTTTCCGGTCTTCAAGTCGAGCGATTGCACCGCGAACTTGGTCACTGTGCCATCTTGCAACTTGAAGCCGCCGGTTTTGGCTGCCTGGGCCTGCATCTCGCCGAGCGGCAGGGTCACTTTGACCGGCTTAGAAAAGACGGTGCCGGCTGGAGCAAAATCCACCGCTTTGACTTTGTCGCCGTCGACGCCGGCGAGCTTGGCGGCGGCCGGCAGGGTGATGCCAAACACCGGTGCAACCGACAGATTGATTGGTTCAGACCCCGGCATCGAGCCCGGTGGCAAGCGCAAGCCCGCTCCATAGATCGGCGAGGCCGGGCCGTCGATTTTGACCGTACCACCGTGCGGATCTTGCGGATCGATCGAGCGCTCGATCGGCGTACCCACTGCGGCGACAGTCACGGTAAAGTTTTGATCGATGCTGTCGCCGCCAAGTTCGGCGTGCGCGGTAAACTTTTGTGCGCCACCCTGGTCAAGGGTAGGTGTCCAGCTAATGATGCCGTTGGCGTCGATCGTCGCACCGTCGGGAGCAGTGGTCAGGGTCCAGGTCGCCATGCCGGGGTTTGAAAGTACCGGCCGATAGCTGTAAGGCTGGTCGGACATCGCCACCGTGACCGGGAAGGATTGGACACGCAGCGCGCTTTCCGCTTCGCCCCCTCCACCGGCGTCGGGCACCACCTTTGTGCCCTTCTTACAGCCAACCAGCGAAAGACCACCAACCAGCGCAACAACCCCAACGACAACGGAATGACGCATATGTCTACCCTCGATGGATTAGTCCGTGTTGGCTATCGGCGCGTTGGCATACAGACTTTAGGAAAAAAACTGCTGCATTTTGCGAAACGGAAGACGCGACAAGAAAACATTGTAATTATGGAATCGTATGCCATAATTGCGAGGTGATCGATCGACATTTATTGGCCCGTCTTCGGCAACTGATGGCAGAAACAGCTGCGGTGGTGTTGCTTGGCCCTCGCCAAGTGGGCAAGACTACACTCGCTCTCAAACTGGCCGAGGAGAGGCCGTCCATCTACCTCGATCTCGAGTCGGACAGAGATCGTGCAAAGCTGACCGATGTCGAACTGTATCTTGCCGAGCACGCCGACAAGCTGGTGATTTTGGACGAGGTCCACCGGTTGCCCAATCTATTTCAGCCGCTGCGCGGAATCATCGACCTCCGGCGACGGCAGGGGAATCGAACTGGTCAGTTTTTGTTGTTAGGATCGGCGTCGATGGATCTGCTCAAACAGAGCGGCGAGACGCTGGCTGGAAGAATTGCCTTCTTGGAACTCTGTCCGATCGATGCCCTAGAGGTGGCCGACAGCAAGCGCGAGCAGCTTTGGCTGCGGGGGGGATTTCCCGACAGCCTTTTGGCGTCGAGCGATCGGGCAAGTATGCGCTGGCGCCTCGACTTCATTCGCACCTATCTTGAGCGCGACATTGCCCAGTTTGGCCCGCGCCTGCCCGCCGAAACCCTGCGCCGCTTTTGGACCATGCTGGCGCACCACCAGGCCGGTCTTCTCAACGCCGCCGAACTGGCTCGCGGACTGGCAGTCGATGGCAAGACCATCGCTCGTTACCTTGACCTCATGGTCGATCTGTTGCTGGTGCGTCGTCTTTCGCCGTGGCATCGCAACGTTGGTAAACGGTTGGTGCGCGCCCCCAAGATCTACGTTCGCGACTCGGGTCTGCTCCATGCGCTGCTCGGCCTTGGAAATCTCGAACTCCTCTTCGGCCATCCTGTGGTCGGTTCAAGCTGGGAAGGGTTTGTCATCGAGTCGCTGCTGGCGGTGGCGCCAGAGGCCACCGAAGCGAGCTTTTATCGCACCGCGGTGGGAGCCGAAGTGGATCTGCTGCTGACGCTGCCGGGAAATCGTTTATGGGCTATTGAAATCAAGCGTAGCTTGTCGCCGAAACTTGAGCGCGGGTTTTATCAGGCCTGCGACGACCTGAATCCCGACCAACGCTTCGTGGTATTTCCGGGAAAAGAGCGCTACCCGCTCGGCGATGGGATAGAGGCCACCCCGCTCGAGCTCTTGGGCAAAGAGTTAGCCTCGGAGCTTTAGTTTAGGTTGGTTGTCTCAGGCAGAGCATGAGTTCTTCAAGCCCGGTAAAAACGATTTCCAGATCTCCTACTTGTCGCACCTGCGCAGTGTTCGACGGGGTCACCAAGAAGTTTCTGCCCTTTGGGTGGGCGTCGCGAAATGCGCGCAGACCGCGACTGTCGAAAGCGCGCGCCGACCATTTGCACTCGATCGCATCGCACTGCCCACGGCTGCGGGCGACCACGAAATCGACTTCGTGTTGTTGCTTATCGCGCCAGAAATGGAGCTTCATCGGCTCGGCTGCGGCCAATAGCGTTTCGAGAACCAGATGCTCCCACAACAGACCACAGTCTTCGGTCCTCAGCTCATTCCAGCCTCGGCTCCACGCGACGAATCCGGTGTCGAAGCCGTAGATCTTCGGCTGGTGCAGAAGCTCTTGTCGGCCGCCATCGTGAAACGGCCGCAGCACCGTGATTGCGTGGGTTGTTTGCAGGATGTCGAGGTAGGTCATCACCGTTGGCCGACTCAAACTGACCGCGCGACCAAGACCGGTCACCTCGGCAAGACCGCCGCTTTGCCGCAGCAGCGTCTCTACCAATAGCAGAAACGGAGTACGTTTTTCGACCCGAAAAAGCTCCTGGATGTCTCTGGCAAAGAACGAATCCAGCCACTCTGAATAGAATTCCAGGTCGCGTTCTTCGGCGAGCAGCGCGCCCGGTAAACCACCATGCAGAAGCCGCCGCTCCAGATCGACGATCCCGAATGCGGCAAGTTCTGCAGCCAGTACTGGCACCAGGTGTACCTGCCGTTTGCGTCCGGTCAGGGTATCGCGAAATTTCTGGGTGGCGGCCAGTGTCGAAGATCCAGTCGCCAAGACCTTGAGTCGCGGAAATTCATCGGCCGCAATCTTGAGCACTCGGCTCGGATCGGGCAGTTGATGGACTTCGTCGAGTACCAGAACCGGGTGCGAAAGCGATCGGTAGAATCGTTCCGGATCTTCCATTCGCTCTGCCGTCGATGGCAGATCGCAGTTCAAATAGGTGATGCCGCTGAGACTGCGGGCCAGCGTGGTCTTGCCGACACGGCGGACTCCCGATAGCCAAACGATCGGTGCTTTTTGCCACGCTCGCTCGAGCCGGCTGTGCCAGTGAGGACGGGAAATCTCACTCATTATCTGTTTTTACACTTAGTATTACTAAATGTAAAGTCTGTTTTCATGAAAACCGTGACGAATACCGAGCTCGGTTTCGACTAGCCGTCGGTCTCGCCGTCTGGATAGCCGCCGTCTGGATAGCCGCCATCACCACCGTCGTTCATACTGGCGTCACTGCCGCCATCGTCGGTCGGCACTGGCTGGCAGATTCCGTAGCCACCACTCAAGTCGCAGAATTCACCCATCGCGCACTTGTTGCCGCAGGATCCGCAGTCGTCCATGCTCTGCAAGAGCGAGCAGTAATCCGTACCCTGCGCATTGGTGCATGTGGTTTCGCCTTGGCCGCAAGTCGGATGCTGGTGGCAAACGCCGTTTTCGCACGCTTCTTGGCCGCAATCGACATGGCAGCCGCCGCAGTTGCGCGGATCGGTGGCGAAATTGAAACCATCGTCGGCCTGGCCGTCGCAATCGTTGTCCATGCCGTCGCACACTTCAGACGTCGGCAGGATCTCGGCCGCCATGGTGACGAACATGCCGTTCTCACACCTCTTTTCACCGGCGCGACACAGCCCCACATCCTTGGTTCCGTTCGCGCCGTCGTAGAACGGCTGATTAGCAATGTTGTCGTCAATCAAACCGTTGCAATCGTTGTCGAAGCCGTCGCAGATCTCTTGCCCACTGAACTGGCATTCGCAGCCATCGGCCGGGTTGTGGTTGGCGTCGAGGTAACCCTGCGCGCATTCCGAGCTGCAGCCACCGTTGATGCAGGTCGCCACCGAGTGGGCGCTGGCCTGGCAATGCAAGTTGCAGGTACCGCAGTTGTTGACATCCATCTTCAGACTTTGCGGATCAACGTTGTCGAAGATGCCGTCGCAATCGTTGTCCTTCATATCACACACGTCAGTTTGTGGTTGTCCGGGTACCGCATCGCACACGGTTGCGTGCTGACTCTGATCGCACACGGTGTGGCCGTGTGCCACGCATTCACCCATGCCGACCTGGCAAGCGCTGCCGACGTCGTACATCGCGTCTGGTGCAGTGCCCATCGGTGCGCTGCAATCATTGACCACGCCGTCGCACAGTTCAGGTGCGCCCGGGTGCACCGCGGCGTTGTCATCGTCGCAATCACGGGTTTCGGGGTCGTCGCCTGGGTGTCCGGGAGTGAAATCGTCACCGTCGGCGTCACAGTCTAAGATGTCGTACGGTTTGCCGTCGCAGCTGTGGCGCTTACCATCACAGTCTTCATGCGCTCCCGGGTGCACAGTCGGATCGTGGTCGTCGCAATCGATGTCCCGAGTGAAACCGTCGCCATCGTCATCGATGTTCGACTTGGGCGGCGGATAGAGGGGAAGCTCGAGCAACAACGCGTCGCTGTCCGCTCCGTGCAGATCGTGCGCCACAATCCAGAAGCGGTAGGTGCCCGCTACGCGGGTAGAAAGCGTCACATTCTCTTGGGTTCCGTCTGACGCTGCGGTCGACAACTGATAGTCCGTGTCGCCATTGGGATCGGGAGTAAGGGTAAAGGTCAGGTGGCCGACGTCGCTCTCATCCACGTCGGAACTAGCCACTGTCAAATGTAGGGTGCGCAGGCTTCCAGTCGGCCAAGGATTGCCCTGACCGTGATCGTCGTCAATCAGCGTCCAATAGGGCTCCATCGGTGGGTGGTTGCCTCGGGGCAAGACCGAGATGGTGAACTCGGCCGGGGATGAATCGTGCAGGCCGTCAGACGCAACACACTGGACAGTGTAGTCACCCGGCGCATCGCTCTTGAAGAAAACCGTCGGCCCGCTGTCGTTGCTCAGTCCTGGGCCGGTCCAGGTGTAGCTCAGGTCGTGACCGTCGCCATTGGCATACAAGGAGACCTCTTCACCCACCTGCACTTGCTGGGCACTGGCGCCAATGTTCACCACCGGCGGTGGCGGCGCCAGATTCTGCGGCACCGCGACGATGCTCCATTGAAAACTGGCCGTCGCATTGCCGCGGGTGGCGACGACAGTGACTTGGTAGAGGCCGGGTTTGTTGGCGCTGGCAGAGGCTTCGCCATCGCCGGTCTGCCACACCGCGATTTCCGGATCGCTGCCGATGAAGCTATAGCTTGCCGGCGCGCCCATATTGGTGACTTTGAAGGTGATGGTGTCACCGACGGCGGCGAGCAGCGAGGTCTCCGGCGGATCAGCGGTGATAAGCGGCGGAACCTCGCTTGCCGGCTGCGGATCGGAGGCCGCCGGCGCGCCGTCGCAATCATTGTCGTCTGGCACCAGCGGCAGATCGGCGCCTTTGACTTCGACGCGCTCGGAAGCAAACGCATTGGTCGGCGTGGCGGGCACACTGGTGGCATCGGCGCCCGAGACCACATAGAACGAGACACTGGCTTCCACTGCTGCGCCCGAGGCGACAGCGGAGGCGACACTCGGCACCAGCGCATAGACGCGGCTGCCGTCGAGCCAGCCGAGCAGATCACTCGGTGCAATCGGGTTGGGGACGTTCAAGAAGTCGTCGGCGTGGTTGCTCGATCGAACATCGACAACGTAATTGCCACCGACGTGGGTGGCGGCGGTCAGGATCCAGGCTGAGATCGGCACTGAGCCGTCGAGCGCGAAGCCACGGAATTCGCTGTAGACTTGAATCGCTTGGCCATCCGGCAGACTGCCGACGACTTCACCGAGCGAATGCGCGCCACCGGCGTAGCCGTTGACGACGCGGGCGGGAACGTTCTGCGGTGAGGTGCTGAGATGGCCGGAGATCACCAGTGCATCGGCGCAGGCGTTGCCACCTTTGCCGATTTGCAACGTGATCGCGTGTGCCACTGGCACTACCACATAGGTCGAGAAGTGGGTGGTGGTGACGTGCACTACGCCGGCGGCGCGATCGAAAGTCGGGCCGTCGAGTTTGCTCCAGCT
>JAHFDU010000431.1 GCA_023248835.1 Myxococcales bacterium
CCCTCCCTTTGCGACGAGCAGGAAGAACCGGACGGCGCCGACCCGATTGCGCCGGACCCGCCAATCGGAACGTGAGGTGCAAGAGACTTTGCTCTCAAAACTTAATTTCTAAAGACCGTTCGTCCCCTTTTGTCTTGGTGTACTGTTGTTAGATGAAAATCGCGTTCACGCACAACTTGAAGACCAGCGACGCCGAGGAAGAGGCGGAGTTTGATACCGCCGAAACCGTCACCGCGATCGCCACTGCACTTGCAACCGGCGGGCACGAAGTCGAGCAGATCGAAGTCTCCGGGCCAGCGTCGCACTTGGCGGCGCGCATTGAAGTTTTTGCACCCGACATTATTTTCAACACCGCAGAGGGTCGACGTGGCCGCTCACGCGAGGCGTTTTACCCGGCGCTGTTTGAAGAGCTCGGCGTTCCCTACACCGGCTCCGACGCCTACGTGCTCACCATGACGCTCGACAAATGGCTGACCAAATTGGTGCTGACCAACCAAGGCGTCGACACGCCGCGCGCACGATTGGTGACAGCGCGCGATTGGCCGCAGCTATTACAACAGAGCGAAGGATCGTTTGGCGTGCCACTGCCGGCGATCGTCAAACCTAATTACGAAGGGTCATCGAAAGGCATCGGCGACGACTCGGTAGCGCGCGACGCGCGCCAGCTTCGATTGCTCATCGATCGGCTGCTCAAGACTTATCCGGCTGGCGTATTGATCGAAGAGTTCATCGCCGGTGTCGATGTAACCGTGCCGTTTATCGAGGGGCTCGGTGACGAAGGAGTGCTCTCTCCCGTCGAGTACGTCATCGAAAGCGTCGCCAAATCAAAATACAATATTTACGACTACCGACTGAAAAACCACGAATCGACTCGGGTCAATGTGCGCTGCCCGGCCGAGCAGCCGCGCGATGTACTGCAACGCATTCGTACCATTTCGAAAACAGTGGTCCGCGCGCTCGGCATGCGCGATGTTGGTCGGCTCGATTTTCGTCTCGGCGAGGACGGCCGCATCTATTTTCTCGAAGTCAATGCCCTGCCCTCACTCGAAGACGGCGCGTCGCTGTTTGCCGCGGCCAAACGCGAAGGGCTGAGCTACGTCGAAACCATCGGGCAGGTGGTGCGTTCGGCTGCGATTCGCTGGGGGCTCAATGTGCCTGAGCCGCGCCTGCACCATCCCAGCAAGCGCTCAGGAAGTTCGCTGCGGGTCGGTTTCACCTTCAATATGAAACGCGTCGACTCCAAAAGCGGCAACGATATCGAAGCTGAATACGATCCACCTGAAACCATTAACGCGATTTGCGAAGCGATCGAATCACTCGGGCACGAAGTGGTTCCGCTCGAAGCCAACAGTGAATTGCCGCACAAGCTGGTCGAAGCGCACGTCGACTTGGTGTTCAATATTGCCGAGGGCTTGTCGGGGCGCAACCGCGAGGCACAAGTGCCAGCGCTGTGCGAAATGGTCGGCATTCCTTACACCGGCAGCGATTCGGCGACACTGGCGCTGGCGCTCGACAAAGCGCTGGCCAAGCGTATTTTGCGTCAGCACAAGATTCTCACTCCCGAATTTCAGGTGATGGTCACCGGGCGCGAAAAATTGCACCAGCACATGGCGCTCAAATTTCCGCTCATCGTCAAACCCAACGCCGAAGGATCGTCCAAAGGCATTGCTTCCAGTGGCGTGGTCGACGATGAAAATGCCATGCGCGTCGCCGTGCGCGAGGTGATAGAGCGTTACAAACAGCCAGCGCTGGTCGAAGAATATATTTCCGGGCGCGAATTTACCGTTGGTGTACTTGGCGACAAGCGGCCGCGGGTGTTGCCGGCGATGGAGATCTGCTTCAAAGATCAGTCACGTCGCACGGTGTATGACTACGAGATCAAGCAGGAGTGGGAAAAGCACGTCTACTACGAATGCCCGGCCAAATTGTTGCCGTCGGAAGCGCGCAATCTCGAGCGCGCCGCCCGCGAAACTTTTGTCGCGCTTGACTGCCGCGACTGCGCCCGCATCGACATTCGGATGAACACGCACGGACAAGTCTATGTACTCGAAGTTAATCCGCTACCCGGGCTGACGCCCGACTACTCGGACTTGGTGCTCATCGCCAAAGCTGCCGGGATCAGCTATCGATCCTTGATCGCCGAAATTTTGGCTGGCGGCCTCAAGCGCCTGCGCGAAAAACGGCGCGAAGATCGGCCGCTACACGAGCGCCCACTCCCCCGCGTTGATGCCGTCAAGCCGGCGTCGACAGCACCGGCGTCGACTGAGGTGATCAACTGAGCGACGATCCGAGTTCCGTCTTGTCTTCGGTCACCCCTCCCGCCGCCGAGGCGCCGCCGCGCCGCAGACTGCGCGACTTGGGCGTGACGCTCGGTCGTTTTCCGACCGGGCCGTGTAACGCCATCACCGATGTCGGCGGGGTCAAAGTCGGCCACACCACGCTCATCGTCGGCGAAGGCAAGCTCGAAGCTGGCAAAGGGCCGGTGCGCGCCGGAGTCACCTGCGTAGTTCCGATCGACGACATCTATCGCAACCGCCTGATCGGCGGATCGTTCATTCTCAACGGCGCCGGCGAAGTGGCCGGCCTCACCCAAGTCACCGAATGGGGCCTGCTTGAAACTCCCATTTTGCTAACCAACACCATGTCGGTCGGGAAAGTTTCCGACGCTGCGGTGCGCTGGATGACGCGCCACAATCCCGGCATCGGCACCGAGGACGACGTGGTGTTGCCGGTGGTCGGCGAGTGCGACGATTCTTTCTTAAACGATTCGGTCGGACGGCACATTCGCTCTGAGCACGTCTATCGCGCCATCG
>JAHFDU010000130.1 GCA_023248835.1 Myxococcales bacterium
GCCAATAGCAACATCGTGCTCAAGGCGGCGCTCATCGGCACGCTGCTGCCACTGATCACATCAGGCGGCATGATGCCGAATTTTCCTGCCACTGCCGAGCACCACTACGCGCAGTGGAAAAGCGGCACGATGGATTTCTTGATGGAGCCGCTGCCGGTCAACGACAACGTTCACGTTGTGAGCAAAATCAGTGCACTGTGGGGCCTGCCTACCGACGACGAGATCAAGTCGAGTGGCATGGTAAACGCGATGATCGGGCTTTCTGGCAACGGACCGAGCCTGCTTGGGTTCGCCCAGAAATTTATTTCGGTTGGCGGTGGGGATTTGGCGGCGTGGCCCGACGAAAAACTGCAACCTCTGCTTGAATATGTTTACTCACTGCGCGCGCCGCAAAATCCATCGCCACCGGTAGCGACCTGGGTGGCGCAGGGCAAACAGCTGTTTGCCGACAAAGGGTGCACCAGTTGCCACGATGGACCGCGCGGCAGCGGTAAGCGAGTCTACACCTTTGAGGAGATCGGCAGCGATGACGCGCTCAAATATTGGCTCGATCCCGATTTGACCGGCACGCCCTGCTGCGGGTTTAGCCTCAGTAACGGCGACAAGCTCACCCATGGTGTGAAGTCGCCTCGCCTGGTGGGACAGTGGGCACTGTCGCGGTTTTTGCACAATGGATCGGTCGGCTCGCTCGAAGATCTGTTCTGTGTGGGTGGGGCGCGCGGCAAAGTCACCGACCAGGCGTTCGGCGATCGCGGTCACAACCTTACCTGCGACGGCCTCAGCAGCGACGAGAAAACTGCGCTGATCGCGTTTCTGAAATCAATTTGATCTATTCGTAACGGAGGCCGTCGACAGGATGCAGCGCGGCGGCGCGCAGCGACGGATAGAGCGTCGCCAAAAAGCAGATCGCAAACGTAATTGCCACCGTGATCAAGATCGAACTTGCGCGTATGTCGACCGGCAGTTGATCGATCATGTAGACCTTGGAGTCGAGTGCGTAGCCAAAGTGTTCGACCACCTTGCAGAGCAAGAGGCCGAACGAAACGCCGAGGGAGGTGCCGAAGGCGCCGATGGTGAGGCCGGCTATTTGAAAGATCGCCGCGATTTGGCTCGAGCGCGCGCCCATCGATTTTTGAATCGCGATCTCCTTGTTTTTCTGCACCACCAGCATGGTCAACGTCGCGACGATGTTGAAAGCGGCGACCAAAATGATCAGTGTCAAAAACAGCACCAGCGCGGTCTCCTGCATGGCGAGCGCCGCAAAAAGATTGTGGTTGAGATCCTCCCAGTCTTTGACGCTGTAGCCAAGACCAAGCGTTTGCGTCAATCGATCGGCGAGGCGGTGCGAACGGGAGAAATCGTGCAGGCGCATCTCGACGCCGGTGACCACATCGTCGGGGCCGAAGAACGCCTGCGCTTCGGCGAGATTGACGTAGCAGAGTCGCCGATCGTACTCATCGAAACCGTAGTAAAAAAAGCCAGCGATGCGAAACTCGCGCAGCCTCGAATTGGCACCGCCAGCGCCGAAATTGGATGGATCGAGATCGACTTTGGGCGACACCACCCGCACCCGATCGCCGATCTTGGCTTTGAGTTTTCTTTGCAGCGCCTCGCCGATGAACATCGCCGGCAGCGGTGCACCACCGTCGTTCGGCGCCATGTTGCGATTGAGATCCTCAAGCTTTCCCACCCGCAATCGCGCCGTAATGTCGAGTACCCGCGGCGACAGGTTGGTGTCGATGCCTTTGACGAGCACTCCTCCGAGCACCGGGCCGTGAGCCAACATCATTTCGTTGATCACGAACGGTGACACTGCGGCGACGTCGGGGTCGTGGCCAATCTTGTCCATCAATTGGCGATACTCGGAAAAATCGAGGCCGTATTTGACGACCAAGACGTGCGCGTTGACGCCGAGCACTTTTTGGCGAAACGACGCTTTGAAGCCGCTCGAGACCGAAAGCACAACGGTGAGTGCGGTTACGCCAAGCACCACGCCGATGGTCGAGACGGTGGTGAATACCGAAAAAAAATTGAGCAAAAAGAACACTACAAACAGCAGCGTGGTTGGAATCGTGAAGAGCGCGCCGATGAGCGCCTGGCCGAAAACAAAGCAGGCAATTTGTGTCGCCACGCTGGCGCCCCAAAAAAGCACCGTGCAGAGGCGAATCATCGGGTCGTGGCGCTGGCGGTAAAGATACCGCCACGCGACCAGGCGAGCGTAGAGCGCCACTATTTTCCTTTCCAGTTCGGTAGGCGTTTTTCTAAAAACGCCGATAGTCCTTCGCGCGAATCTTCAGTCGACAATACCGCTACTAGTTGACCTTCGAGATGGCGCAGCGCCGGCTCAAGTTCCATGTCTTGGGTTCGGTAAAAAGCTTCCAGTCCGAGCCGCAAAATGGCGGGTGATTTGCTCCCGAGCTTGGTCGCCAGCGTGTCCACGTTGGCCCGCAATTCCGCTTTTGGCACGGCGCGCGTGATAAGACCCATTTTTTCGGCTTCGGCCGCGGTGATCTTGTCGCCGGTCATGAGCAGTTCGAGACCACGTTTGCGCGCGACATTGCGAAAAATGGTGGCGGTGATCATCATCGGCCATAGACCGACGTTGATTTCAGGCGTGCCGAACAGAGCGTCGTCGGCGGCAATCGCCGCGTCGCAGGCGACCACCAGTCCCAATCCGCCGGCCAGCGCATGACCGTTGACTTCTGCGATGGTCGGTTTGCCAAGCTGCGTTAGCGCCAAATTGAGATCGACAAAAGTGCCGGGTTTCGACCAGGTGCCGCCGGTTGAAGCCAGCGGTTTTGCGCCCGACCCCATCGACGACAAATCGCCGCCGGCAGAGAACACTTTGCCGGCGCCGGTGAGGACGAGGACGCGAACCGATGCATCGTGTTTCGCAGCGTCGAGCGCGTGTAAGAGCTCGCCGACTGTCGCTGGACCTAACGGATTGCGCCGTTCCGGGCGATTGAGCGTGATGCGCGCGGTCGGGCCGATGATCTCATAAGTGATTTCCGCATAACTCATGGCGACGCATTATGCCTGTTATGGTAATTTTGCGCGATGCCTTGGTCGCCTCGAAAGCTACGCGAGCAGCGGGTGTGGGCAAAAGTGAACGCGGCCGGTGAGCTTGTAGCCAGCGCCGATCGTCGCGTCGACGTGCGTTATCAACGCGGCGGCAAAGTCTATCGCGCCGCGATTGCCAACTTGGTGGCCGACGGTGACACCACGGTGGTGTCCGACGAGGAAATGGTAAGCACGCCGGCCTCGTCCGCGACTTCAAGTCCAAGCAGAGCGGCGAAAAGCGGTGCGCACCACGCCGCAAAAATTCCAAGTGATGCGGTGCAGGTGTACACCGACGGCGCTTGCAGCGGGAATCCCGGTCCGATGGGCATCGGCATTGTCATTCTCGACGGCAAGGCGCGCCGAGAGGTGAGCGAATATTTGGGCGAAGGCACCAACAACGTCGCCGAGCTGACAGCGATTCTGCGAGCGCTTGAGTTGTCGCCACGAGATCGGCCGATCTACATACACTCCGATTCGGCCTACGCGCTCGGCTTGCTGGGGCAGGGGTGGAAGGCCAAAGCCAACCAGACACTGGTGGCGAAATTGCGCGCGGTCGCCAGGGAATTTTCCGATTTGCACCTGGTCAAAGTCGCTGGCCACTCTGGTGTTCCCGAAAACGAGCGCTGCGACGAGCTTGCGGTCGCGGCGGTCAAAAATCGCAGTTGACCTTCAGGCGTAGTTTGTCGTACAGTCTCGAGTGAACGGCATTGCTACCAGCCTACGATCCGTCGCGCCTCGGTCTCGGCTACCGAAATCACTTCCTCGACGACCAGGCCGGTCAGTTCGGTAAGCGCGCCGTTGCGCACCAGCACGCGACCGTCGACGAGGACGTCGCGGACGTCGTGGCGCTGAATCGAATACACCAACGTCGAGGCGCAATCGAAGTTGGGGGTTGAATGAACTTTTCGCGGATCGACAATGATGACGTCGGCGCGCTTGCCGACTTCGAGCGATCCAATTTCGCGTTCAAGGCCGAGTGCGCGCGCACCGCTGAGGGTCGCCAGCTCGAGCGCTTGCGTCGCCGGCAGAACGGTGGGCCCTTTCAGGCCTTTCTGCAGCAGGGCAGCCAGTCGCATTTCGGCAAAACCATCCATCGTATTGTTGCAGGGAGCGCCGTCGAAACCGAGCGCGACATTGATGCCACGCTCGAGCATCTCGGCAATCGGCGCGATACCGCTGCCGAGCTTCAAGTTTGACGACGGACAATGGGTGACATGAGTGCCGCGTGATGCGAGCAGCGCCTGCTCGTCGTTGGTGGCGTGCACGCAGTGCGCCAGCGTGACGCCGGGTCCGTCGAGGCCGAGTTTGGAAAAGTAGGCGATGTTGTCGCTGCCGCGCTCGCGCCGAACGATTTCGATTTCGGCTGCTTGCTCTGAAGCGTGGGTATGGGCGCGCAAACCCTGTTTCACCCGCGCTGCAACTTCGCTTAGTAGGCCCTCGGTGCAAGAGAGCACGAAGCGTGGCGCGTAAGCATAACGAATGCGGCCGTCGAATGCGCCGGTGTAGCGCGCCGCCAGTTCGTCGCTTTCATCGAGTGAACGCGCAGTCTCTTCGCGCAGACGTCTCGGCACGCCGTCGCCCATGTCCATCATTGCTTTGCCGACGACCGCGCGCAGCCCGGTGTGCCCGATCGCATCGATCAGCGCGTCGGTCTCATGCACCGATCCCATGTCTAAAATCGCAGTGGTGCCGCCGAGCAATAGCTCCGCTGCAGCCAATCGCGCTGAAGCGCGCATCGATTTCTCGTCGAGCGCAGATTCGTGCGGCCAGATGCGCTCGCGCAGCCACTCGAGCAGCGGCAGATCATCGGCACGCCCTCGACACAGCGTCTGGCACAAATGCGTGTGCGCCTGCACCAGACCGGGCAGCACGATGCAATCGGTCGCGTCCAGTATTTCAGTTGCGCGATCGACGATCGCAGCATCGCCGACCTCGACGATGTGTCCGCCCTGAATGATCAGATCGCCGCGCACCACCCGGCGCTCGCTGTCCATGGTGACCAGCGTCCCACCTCGAATCACCAACTTCATTTGATGTCTTCACGATGAAACGCGTGCGGCAAAAGTTCTGACAACTTCATGTCGAGGCGCTCGCCGCGATCGTTGGTCAAGATCAGTGCTGCCTCGCGAGCGAATTCGGCGATCGTTTGGCGGCACATGCCGCAAGGCGCGGCCGGCGGTGAGGTCGAAGTGGCTACCGCGATTGCTTCAATCGTGCGCACACCGTCGAGAACTGCGGCAATGATCGCCGCGCGTTCGGCGCAAATGCACAGACCGTACGAGGCATTCTCGACGTTGGCGCCGGAGTAGATCTTGCCATTGTCGCCACGCAGCGCAGCGCCGACGAAATAATGCGAATAGGGCGCGTAAGCGCGTGAGCTCGCAGCCACTGCGGCAGCGACGAGATCTGGGTGCGAGCTCATGCTTTCTCCTCAGCGATTCTACGCAGGATCGCGCGTAAGAGTTTCTCGAAATCGCTGCGAACGCGCGCCGCGGTTTCGGTGACCTCCTGGTGTGACAATTTCTCTCCGGTGATTCCTGCCGCCAAATTGGTGGCGCAAGACAGGCCGAGCACCCGCGCGCCCATGTGAGCTGCCACGGTCGCTTCCGGTACCGTCGACATTCCAGTTAAATCGGCGCCGAGCGTGCGTAGCATGCGAACCTCGGCGGGTGTTTCGTAAGCTGGGCCGGGCGAGCCTGCGTAGACGCCCTCGCGCAAGCGCATGCCGATTTCTGCTCCCGCCGCTTTGGCGAGCGCGCGCAATTTCGGATCATAGACGGTCGTCATGTCGGGAAAGCGCGGCCCGAGCGAATCGTCATTAGCGCCGCGCAGTGGCGAAGAGCCCATCAAATTCAAGTGATCGGAGATGATCACAATCTCTCCCGGTTTCAGGGTGGGATCAACACCACCTGAGGCGTTGGTGATCACCAATGTATTGCAGCCCGAGGCAATCAGAACACGCGCCGGAAACGCGACACGTGCCAGATCGTGCCCTTCGTAGAAATGGATACGCCCCTGCAGCGCCAGCACCTCGAGCGCATCATTTCGTCCGTACACCAGATTCCCAGCGTGACCGACGATGGTCGCCGCCGGAAATCCGGGAATCTTGTCAAACGGGATGGCGATCCTTTTTTCCAGCGTGTCGGCAAAGGACCCGAGCCCCGAACCCAAGATAAGTCCCACTTTGGGCGCGGCGTTTTGCGGAAGAGCGCTACGCACCGTTTTCACGGCGCGCTCAAGTTCCTCTGCAGGCGTCATCGAATCACCTCCCAAATCAGCGGTTTTGACTCAGGCGGTTTCGCGTCGATGGTGAAGGCGCGCTGAATGCGCGCAGCGATCTCTGTAGAATTGCCAGAGATGTCGGCGAGCACCTCTCCGAGTTTCACCGGTTCGCCGATTTTCTTACGAAAAAAGATGCCCGCAAACGGAGCGATGTTGTCCTCTTTGAGCGTCCGACCCGCGCCCAATTCGATCGCCGCCAGGCCGATCTCTTGCGCGTCGATCGACTGCACATAGCCGCTTGCGGTTGCAACCACTGGCCAAGCGAGTGGCGGCGCGGTGACGCCGGATCGGTTTCCGCCCTGTAGCTCGACGCAGCGGTCAAATCGCTTGAGCGCCTCTCCGTTATTGAGCACACTAGTGATTCGCTCGCGTCCCTCTTCGACCGTCGCCGCGGCTTGACCGAGCACCAGCATTTCCCCTCCCAATGCCACCGTGAGCTCGACCAGATCGGGCTCGCCGCACCCTCCGAGTACGTCGAGCGTCTCTGCTACCTCGAGCCAGTTGCCGACGTAACGCCCGAGCGGCTCGTCCATGTTGGTCAAGAACGCACTGACGCGCTTGCCGGCGCGCTTGCCGATGTCGACCAGCGTTTCGGCTAGTTGGCGCGCCTCCGGCAATGTTTTCATAAACGCGCCGGAGCCGACTTTAACGTCGAGCACCAAACCATCGATGCCTTCGGCAAGTTTTTTTGACATGATCGATGCTGCGATGAGCGGAATCGATTCCACCGTGCCAGTGACGTCGCGCAGTGCGTAGAGTTTTTTGTCGGCGGGGGCCAAGCGATCGGTTTGGCCAATCAGTGCCATTCCGCACGCCCTCAGCGTCGAGCGAAATTCGGCGATCGACAAGTTGGTGCGAAAACCGGGAATCGACTCGAGTTTGTCGAGCGTGCCGCCGGTGTGGCCGAGCCCGCGTCCGGAGATCATCGGAACATTGAGACCGCAGGCGGCGACCGCAGGCGCCAAATGGAGGGAGATTTTATCGCCGACTCCGCCTGTCGAATGTTTGTCGACTTTGGCGCCGGGAATGTCGGACAGATCGAGCACATCGCCCGAATGGAGCATCGCTTGGGTGAGGGCGACCAGCTCGCCGCCATCGAGCCCACGCAAAAACGCCGCCATCAAGAACGCCGAAGCCTGATAGTCGGGAACGTTGCCGTCGGTGTAGTCGCGTACGAACGTGGCGATGTCGGCCGGCGCCAGAGTGCCGCCGTCGCGTTTGCGACGTATGAGTTCGACGATGTTCATGGGCTAACCCAGCTGCGGGAGAAAACTCTCTCCGTGAGGTTGGCGCGCAAGGCCAAAGCCGTCGGCCAGGCTCTGCGCGATGTCATAAAAGCCGCGCCGCACGCCGAGATCGCCTGCGGCTCCACCGATGCCGCGCAGCGCCAGCAGCGGCACATATTCGCGGGTGTGATCGGTGCCGCGATAGGTTGGATCGTTGCCGTGATCAGCAGTGAGAATCAGTAGGTCCTTGTCACCCAGTTTTTTCTGCAGCGACGGCAAGAACGTATCGAACTCCTCGAGCGAGTGCCCGTAGCCTTGCGGATCGCGGCGGTGGCCGTAGAGCATGTCGAAGTCGACCAGGTTCAAGAACAAAAGCCCGCGGTCAAGGTGCTCGAGCGCTTCGAGCGTGCGCGCGCAGCCGTCGGCGTTGCCCTCGGAGTGAATGTTTTCGCCAATGCCGTGGCCAGCAAAAATGTCCCAAATTTTTCCGACGCCAATCACCGGAATTTTCGCCGCCAACAGGGCGTCGAGCACTGTCGCTGAAGGTGGTGGCATCGAAAAATCGCGCCGATTGTAAGTGCGCTTGAATTTTCCCGGTTCGCCGACAAACGGCCGCGCGATGACGCGGGCCACAGGAATTTCATCGCACAGTTTGCGCGCGATTTCGCTGACCCGGTAGAGCTCGTCGATGGGGACGATCTCTTCGTGTGCGGCGATTTGAAACACCGAATCGGCCGAGGTGTACACAATCAGCGCGCCGGTTTTCATGTGCTCGACACCGAGCTCTTCGATGATTTCGCTGCCCGATGCGGTCTTGTTGCCGAGCACGCCGCGCCCGGTTGCGCGCGAGAATCGCTCGATCATTGCGGATGGAAACCCCTGCGGAAAGGTGGGGAATGCTTTTTTTACTTCGATGCCAGCCATCTCCCAGTGGCCGGTGGTGGTGTCTTTGCCGGCCGAAGCCTCGTGCATTTTTCCAAAACCGCCGGCGGCTTTTTCCACTCGCGGCACGCCGGCAATTTCGGTCAAATTGCCGAGCCCGAGCGCCTGCAGGTTCGGCAATCTTATGCCGCCGATTTTTCGCGCCAGATTTCCGAGCGTGTTCGATCCGGCGTCTCCATACGCCGCGGCATCGGGAAGTTCGCCGCAGCCGACCGAGTCGAGCACGATCAGCACGGCGCGTTCGATTTTTGCCGCTGCCATCAGTAGCCCTTGTTCGGCGCGGCTTTGGCGTCTTTCTGAACGATCGCCACCGACGCCGAAGCGCCAATTCTGCTCGCGCCTGCCCGGCGCATTTTTTCGGCATCCTCATGGGTGCGCACGCCGCCAGAAGCTTTGACGCCCATCTCGCTGCCGACCAGCCGCCTCATGAGCGCAATGTCCTCGGCGGTGGCGCCGCCCGGACCAAAACCAGTCGAGGTTTTGACAAATGCGGCGCCAGAAATTTTCGCCAGCGTAATGCCGATGATTTTCTCTTCTTGCGAAAGCGATCCGGTTTCCAAAATTACTTTCACCCGCGCTGGCCGCGCCGCGTGCACTACTTTACGAATGTCCTCTTCGACCAGCGCGTAATCTCGGCTCTTGAGTGCGCCGATGTTGATCACCATATCGATCTCGTTCGCGCCTTGGCGCACTGCCTCGCGCGCTTCGAAGGCTTTGGCCTGTGGCGCCATCGCTCCGAGCGGAAAACCGACCACCGCGCATACCATCACGCCCGAACCTTGTAGAAACGCGCGCGCTCGCGCGACATTCGAGGAGTTGACGCACACCGACGCGAAGCAGTACTTGCGCGCCTCTTCACACAGTTTGCGCAAATCATCGGCGGTAGCGTCGGCCTTGAGCAGTGTGTGATCGATGAGTCGCGCCAATTCGACGTCGACCTTGCCGATGTCGACGCCGGCGCCGACGCGGCAGGCGCCTTCGGCTTCGATCGCTCGCACCGACCAAGGCCGCCGCGCTGCGCACATGCCACAGCCGGCGCAAGTTTCGCTACTCGGCGCGTCGACGCATTCGGTCTCGCGCAGTGGCGGCGTCGCGTGAGTGTGGACGGTGGGTGATCCACCGAGTCGTTCGCGTACCCGCTGTGCAATCACGTCGGCGAGCTGATCAAGGTCGGACATTCGACTCGCTGCAATACCAAGCGCCGCAAGAACCGTCAACTTGAACGCCAAACTAGAACCAAACCAGATTGGTGCTACTAACAGGCAGCCCAATCGAGTCGGGGTCGAGGAGCGAAGATGTCACCAGAGAAGATTGCCATCGTTGTCGCGCTGATTTTGTCCATTGGCAACGCATTGCTCATGTTTGGACAGCAGTTCGAACCCGAATGCGTGCTTTTTTGGCTCGATCACCGCCTGCCCCGAGGTGCTCGTTCACGGACCCTGCCCCAGCACCCGAGCGCTTGGAACCTGCACTTGTTCAAGGGCGTTTTTACCTCAATCGGCGAGATTACCTCAGCTACGTATTACGCTGGCGGTTCCCTGATGTTAACCGCTACCGAAGCTTCGCAAATATGTCCGCGTTCCTGCACCTGGAAGGCACA
>JAHFDU010000432.1 GCA_023248835.1 Myxococcales bacterium
ATCGACAATGAAGATTCTCAGGATCATCGACAATTTCAACGGTGGTGGAGGCATCGATACCGCGTTGCCCGCATTCGAGGCGCTGCTTCAGTAATCGGCGAGCGATGATATGCGGCTTGGGTATTTGTGTGTTGCACTTGGCATTGGTCTCGGAGGCTGCGGTAGGCGTGCGGCGTCGCCGCCGCCGAGCGATGCCAGCGTGGTGTCGATGGAAGGGTTGGACTTCGGCGGCCCCTTGCGCCTTTCTGAGACCGGGCTCTACTCCGATTTCTCCGCACGCACGCTTTCCTCGGACGTGATTCGTTACACGCCGCGCTATCCCTTGTGGTCCGACGGCGCCGAAAAAGAGCGCTTTCTCTTGCTGCCAACCGGCACGCAGATCGACACCAGCGACATGGACAACTGGGTGTTTCCCGATGGCACCAAGCTGTGGAAAGAGTTTTCCCGCGACGGCAAAGTGATCGAGACGCGGCTGTTGCAGAAACTTCACGACGGAAAAGATGGCTGGTTTGAGGTGGCTTATCTGTGGAACGAAACCCACAGCGAAGCGATCGCGGTGCCCGACGGTCAGGAAAACGCGCTCGGCACCTCGCACAATGTTCCATCGCAAGAGGACTGCGGCAAATGTCACGGCAATGTTCGCGACGTGATCATCGGTGTCAGTGCGATTCAGTTGAGCGCTGCCGACGGGCGGGGCGCGCTCTCCGATCTTTCCCGTCGAGGACTGCTTTCACAGCCGCCAGCCGGCGAGTTTGAAGTGCCTGGCCACGGCATTGTGCAAGACGCGCTCGGATACATGCACGGCAATTGCGGTCACTGTCACAACAACCGGAGTTTTTTCGAGCATGAATCGGTGCTGCGCTTGCGTCTGAGCGTGACGGATACGATTGCCGAAGAGACCCCGAGTTACAAGACCACGATTCGGGTCAAGATGTTTCACGACTTCGGAGGCATTAATCTTGGTGTGGTTCCCGGCGCGCTCGAAATGAGTCAGCTTTATGTTCGTATGGGTTTGCGCGACGACAATGCAATGCCACCGGTTTGCAGCAAAGTAGTCGACTCGAGTGGGCGCGGCGTGATTGCTGACTGGATAAATTCGCTGCCACAATGAAGCGGGTTGCCATCGCGTTTTTTCTTCTCAGCGCTCAAAACGCAGGCGCGGTGGAGTTCCATGTCAAGGGAGAGCCGCTGCGCCTCGATATCACCGAAACGCTGTTTCTCAATTACCACGGCGATCCGGGCAACGGCGATCCTTCGACTGCCTACTATGGCGAGATGATCTCCAAGCTCAATCTGCAGCTCGCTTGGCGCAAATGGTTGTTTGGGCTGCGTCTTGACTCCGCCGCTTATGTACATACGCCGTCGCTTGGTGACACGCTGGCCAAGCCCAACTGCACCAGTTCGGATTGCATTGGCACGGTGCGGCCTCACGATCTGAAAGATCGATTTCGCCAGACGCCCTACGATCCAAAAAAATTCTTCGAGAAGATTTTTGTTTCCTACAACAGTCGCTCTATCGAGGCCACCGTCGGTGATTTCTACGTCAATTTTGGCAAAGGGATGGTGCTGTCGATCCGAAAAGTCGACGAATTGGCGGTAGATACCACGGTACTCGGCGGCAAATTTGCATTTCGGCGCGGCAACTTTTCCGGTGTCGCGATGGCTGGCTTCACCAACATCCAGAATGTCGACGAATCGAGCGCCACCTATGTTGCCGATCCGTACGATTTCATCGCGGGTGCGCACGCAGACACTCGCATTCGTGAAAAAGTGACGGTCGGTGCGCACATCGTCGGTGGTTTGCCGTCGAGAAACCAGTCGGACACCGGGCCTTACGATTATTATCTTCGCTCGGGCGTCACTGTCGATGCTCCGCGAGCGACGCGCTGGCTTGGTCTTTACGCCGAATACGCACGAGCGGACGATCGAATATTAGAATTGCATCGTGCTGGTGACGCGCTGTATGCCTCGGCCACTGCATTCAGCAGCCGCGCGACCTGGTTGTTTGAATTTAAATACTATCGCAACTATCAGCCTTGGCATTCGAGCAACGATCCATTCGGTTCGCTGGTCTACATGACGCCGCCGACGCTTGAGCGAGTGCAGACCCAGATCAGCAACAACACCGACATCGTCGCGGGGCGCCTGCGCGTCGACTGGAACGTCAGGCCCTGGCTGACCCTGTTTGTGTCTCCCGAAGTGGCGCGACTTGAGCCACTACAGGGCGAGACCGACAGTCTCTTCGATGTCTATACCGGTGCGAAATTTACCTGGACAAAAGGGCGCTCCCACTTCTTTCCGCTGGTGGGATTTCGTCAGCAGCACGATGACACTCATTTTCGCGTCGAGGAGCGTCTTATAGCAGTGGAGTGGACAGCGACGCAAGCGTTTGCCAAAGGTTGGTCGATTGAGAAGCAAGCCCTGATCTGGATCCGCCAAAAGGGCGACGAGAGCGAACCCGGTGATAATCAATGGACCGAAGGCAGCGTCAACTTGGCAGTGAAATGGGCACCGCGGCTGATTTTCTCGGGCGGTTACGAGTTCACCACGGAAGCGTTGCAACGTGCCAACCAGCACGATTTTTTTAACGGTGCGATTCAGTGGAACATCACTTCAGCCACCAGTCTGCGCTTGTTTGGCGGCGGCCAGCGCTCTGGGCTCAAGTGCGTTTCCGGCGTTTGTCGCCTCTTTCCCGCTTTTCAGGGGGCCAGGCTTGAGCTAGTGGTACGTCTGTGAAACACGCGGTACTTGCGATCGCGATGTTGGTAAGCGGTGATGCGCTGGCTGCCGTCGGCTGCACCCTG
>JAHFDU010000131.1 GCA_023248835.1 Myxococcales bacterium
TTCGTTGATCCGGGCGGACTGAATCTGAGCATTAGCACCGCCACTTTTCGAGCGCGCGCTGCAGTCGTGGCCAATCGACGTTGTTCCAGTCGTCCCGAGATCGCAATTCGGTTTCGTCGAGCGCTAGAATCGACTGCATGGCGTCATCCATGATCGATCCGTTCGATTCCAGGAGTTCAATAAGCAGTGGTACGACACGCGCGTCGCGGCGACGGCAGAGCCCTGCGATCGCCTCTGACTTGGTGTCAAGATCGTCGTCGCGGACACGAGCCAGCAGCGCATCTCGCGTCGCGCTTGAATCGACATCGGCGTTGGCAATGGCAAAGCAAGCCCAATCGCGTACCTTGGGCGATGGATCGCAGCTGAGGAGAATGAGTGTCTCAATCGTATGCGCGGCCGGAAGTCCATGGAGAGAAGAGGCGACGGCGTAGCGCACCTCAGCATTGGTGTGGCGCCCGAGCGGCAATAGAGACGGAATGATTCGCTCGTCGTGGAGGTGGCCCACGGCAATGACGAGAGATGCCACCACGCTAGGCTCCTGTTCTCGAGCGAGCGTCTCTGTGAGCACCGCCAAACTTTGGTCGGGAAATGCTCGTTTTGGAATGCCAAGCTGTGCCAAGATCATAGCTGCGCGTGATCGCGACTGTGGCCGCTCCGATGACAACTTTGCCGCCGCCGCTTCGAAAATCTCTTTGGTGGCGCGGTGGTGCAGCGCCCGTATCGCTTCCCAGCTCGCATCCTCTTCGCTCTCGAATGCGAGTTGAAGCAGTTCGGCGTCAGACGGCATTACTGGTGCACGCCGCCGAGTTTTTGACGCGGCAAATTTGCGATTTCGGAAAATTGCTCTTCGAGGTGCGCCGGCACTTCGGCGAAAACGTCTTCGATGAGGGAATGAAGCGCGGGCGGTGGCGCCGATTCTTCCTCGGCAACTGCCTGACGAACCTCGGCGTCAAGTTCTTCGTGCAGTGCTTGGTGGCCCTCCTCGGTAAGATGGCCTTGCGCTGCCAGATAGCGACGCAGTCTGTCGATCGGATCTTTTTTTCGCCAGGTTTCGGTCACTGATTCGTCGCGGTAGCGCGTCGGATCATCGGAAGAGGAGTGGGCGGAGACGCGATAGGTAAGCGCTTCAATCAGCGTCGGCCCATCGCCGCGGCGGGCGCGCTCAGCTGCCTCACCCACCGTGCGATAGACCGCGAAGACGTCATTGCCGTCGACGCGAATGCCGGGAAAACCGTAGGCGTACGCTTTTACCGCGATGGTGGGCGAAACAGTTTGGGATTGGCTTGGGGTTGAGATTGCCCACTGATTGTTCTGACAAAAAAATACGCACGGCACTTTGTAGACGCCAGCAAAATTGGCGGCGACGTGAAAATCCTCCTCACTAGAGGCGCCATCGCCCAAACAGCCGAGTACCACTGTTTGGTCGCCGCGCAATTTTGCCGCCCATGCCATGCCGACGGCGTGCGGCAGCTGGGTGGCGATGCAAGACGACATGGTGAGGTAGCGCGCGGCGCGGGTGCCGGGATGGCAAGGCAGTTGACGCCCCTTTGCGACATCGTTGGCGTTGCCGAAAATCTGCGCGATGTACTGTCGCAGCGACAGTCCGCGAAATAATGCCGCGCCGGCTTCGCGCAAGGCCGGCACGATGAAGTCTTGCGGCTCGAGTGCAGCGGCAGCACCGATGATCGCCGCCTCTTGACCGCGCGCTTCGCCATAAAAGCCGATGCGGCCCTGACGCTGCAGTGCCAACAACCGCTCGTCCATCACCCGAATGAGCAGCATGCCGCGGTAGATGCGGAGCAGCGCCTGGACTGAGATCGAAGGCAGTTGCTCCTGATCGGCGATCGCGTTGTCGTCGAGAATTTGCAAAAGACCGAGCGCTGGATCGTTGTCCGACAGCGGCGCGATTTCGCCACGCATGAGTTGCTCTAAACCGAATCCAAGAACATCAGAGTGGGCTGTTCGAGCAGCGCAATCACGTGCGCCAGAAACTGCGCGCCTTCGTAGCCGTCGACGACGCGGTGGTCGAGCGAAATCGACAGATACATCATGTCGCGCACCACGATCTGGCCGTCGCGCACCACCGGGGTCTGACGTATTTTGTGCACGCCCAAGATTGCGACCTCGGGAAAGTTGATGATCGGCGTCGCCAGCACGCCGCCGAGTGTGCCGAGCGAAGAGATGGTGAAGGTCGATCCGGTGAGTTCGTCGCGCGTCGCCTTGCCGGTGCGGGTGCGTTCGGAGATCTCATCGATCGAGCGCGCCAAATCGTAGATCGACTTCTGATCGGCGTCCTTGACCACCGGGACGATCAAGCCATCGGGTGCGGCGGTGGCGACACCGATGTGATAGCGCTTGCGCTGGATGATCTCTTGCGCCGCTTCGTCAAGCGTAGCGTTGATCGCCGGAAATTTCTTGAGACCATCGCACACCGCTTTGACGATAAACGGCAAAAAAGAAAGTTTGACGCCGCGATCCTCAGCGCGCGCTTTGCTGTGTTTGCGCAATTGCATGAGCGCCGTGGCGTCGCACTCTTCGACGTAGGTGAAATGCGCCGCCGTTGATTTGGAGCGGTGCATGTTCTCGGCGATTTTTTTTCGCAAACCGCGAAACGGAATCCGAACATCGCCGACTTGCGGGATGCTCGGGGCCGGCCGCAGAGAAGCGGCGGCGGTCGCAGCGTGTCCATTCTTGGCGCCGCGGACATCTTCGGCGGTGATGCGGCCGTTGTCCCCGGTGGCGCGCACCGTCGACAAATCGACGCCCATGTCGCGCGCCAATTTGCGCGTCGCTGGTGTCGCCAATACTTTTTCGGATCCGCCGCTCGTCGTTGCCACCATGGTCGCAGCATGCACGGTGGGTGCACTGGCTGGGCGAGTCTCGACGCTGGGAGCGCTTTTGCTCGACGCCGCGCCGCTCTCTTCGATCACCACCATCACCTGTCCGACGGCGCAGATTTTTCCCGCCGGCGCCAAGATCTCGGCGACCCGCCCGGCTTTGGGCGACGGAATTTCCACCGTCGCTTTATCGGTCATCACCTCGACCATCGGCTGGTCTTCGCGCACGTTGTCGCCGGCGCTGACATGCCACTTGACCACTTCGCCCTCGACCACGCCCTCGCCGAGATCCGGAAGCCGAAATTCAAATCCCATCGCCTGCTCCTTAGGTCGCCACAAAAGAGACGGCATTATACCAAGGAATTGGTCGCCAAGCGGAGCTTTCGATGACCGCCTGGCGGTTTTGCTGGGCACGTGAACGTTGACCTGGTCACCTGACGTTGTCGTTCCTTGTCGGCGACGACGGCGGCGACGATCAAAACCTCACCGGCACATGCGGGTCAGCATCCCGACTGAGTAGGTAATTTCTCACTTCATCTTTTCTATTGCCTTCGCCCCGTATTCTCGGTTAAGAGGCCGGCGGCTCTGAAAAGAGCTCGACGACCTTCTCAAAATCGCGCGATGGCGGGTTTCGATAGCGAAGGTTCATCTCAACTGGAGGTTCCAATGCGTCCTTGGTCAGTCCCGGTGGTCTTTTTGTCCTTGTGCTCGCTCATGTTTGGCTGTGAAGGCGGGCACATCTCAACCGAGGGGGTTGACCTCGGAGTGGCGATCGAGACCGGCGATGGCGACATCAGCGCTGGCGACGGCGGCAGCGTTTCAGATGGTGCCGGCAAGCCAAACAGTGACGGGAGCAGCTGTCAGCACTGCACTTTGGGCGCCACCGAATGCGACGGCGCCAACGTTCGTACCTGTGTCGACAACGGAACTTGTATCGATTGGGGCGATCCGGTCTCTTGCGGGGGATTGGTCTGTTCCGGCGGCGCTTGCGTGGCCAAGTGCAGCGACCAATGCGCCCAAGGCGCGCAGACCTGCTCTGGCGACGGTTACCGTACCTGTATTCGCGCGGTCTCAGGCTGCCTTGACTGGTCGGCCGAGGTGACGGCGTGCGCAGCCGACACCTCCTGTTCCGGCGGAATTTGTGTCGCCACCTGCGTCAATCGCTGTCACGACGGCGATCAGCAGTGCTCAGGCGCGAGTTTACAGACCTGCGGACTACACGGAAGCTGCTACGACTGGTCCGATCCGGTGCCCTGCGCGATGGGGCAAACCTGCACTCGCGGCGCCTGTGCTACGACTTGCACCGACGCCTGCACCCTAGGCAGCAAACGCTGTGCCGGAGCGAGCAACGATTCATTGCAAACCTGCGCGCGTCAACCCTCGGGGTGCCTCGATTGGAATCCGGCACAAGCCTGCGATTCGGGCGTTTGCTCGGCCAGCGCGTGCGTACCCTGCACCGACGGCCAGAAACGCTGCGGCGGCGCCGGAGCGGTGGAGCAGTGCTCCGGCGGCCTGTGGGGACAGGTGGCTTCGTGCGCGTTCGGCTGCAGCATGGGCGCTTGCACCGATATGGTGAGCTGCACGGCTGGCGCTCACCAGTGTAACGGCAACACGGTCGAGATTTGCAACTCGTCGGGCACCGCTTGGCTCTATGCGGCGACCTGCACGCAGAGCTGCTCGAGCGGCCTGTGCACCGGCGCTTGCACCGCTGCATCGAAGCGCTGCAACGGCGGCAAAGTGGAAAAGTGCTCCGACGACGGCACCAGCTGGAGCGTCACCGACACCTGCGCCAATGGCTGCGACGACACTACCGCGCAGTGCGCGCTGGCGTCGCTCGACATCACCATGGACACCACGCTCGACGGCGAAGTGATCGTCAATGGCCCGGTGGTGGTGCATCAGGGCGCGACAGTGAACTCGCCCACCGGCAATCTGCGGATTCGCGCCACCTCGATCACGGTCCAGCTCGGCGCCTCGATTGTCGTCGATCCGACTGGCAAGACGCTCGGCGGTAAAGGGCCCGATTATGGGGGGGGCGAGCACCGTTACTCTGGCGCGGGTGGTGGCTATGGAACCTCTGGTGACGATGTCGGCTGCTACTACGGTTTCAACTACATGTGCTTCGGTGGGTCAGCCTTTGGCGCTACCAACGACGCGATCATTTCCGCTGGAAGTCCCGGGGGAGCAAACGGGGTAAATCCAGGTGGGCTTGGTGGCGGCGTACTGTCTCTCATTGCACCGACGATCAACATGGCCGGTCAGCTCTCCGCCAAGGGTGCGCCCGGCAGCAGTGCCAACAGCACCGGCAGTGGCTCGGGCGGCGGTATTCTTATCGCTGGAGATCACGTCACCGTCACCGGCGCAATTTCGGTCACCGGTGGCAATGTGACGCCGAGGGGGGGGATAGGTCGGGTCAAGATTCTTTACGGCAGCGATCATGTCACAAGCGGCATGATCAGCGGCGTAGACACCATCGGAATCTTGCCGCCGCTGACCATCACCTCGTCGAGCCATCCCGATCCAAATGCGATCTACAACGACGACTTTGGCGCGCTGGCGGTGACTTGGAATCAGCCCTTCTCGTCACGTCAGGGCTATTATCAAGTGATCAACAAGACCGCCTCGTTCGTGCCCACCGCCGCCAATGGCCAATTTGTGGCCAACGAACTATTGTCGATCGATCGCAGCAAGGTAAGCGCAGGGAAGAACTATTTCCACCTGGCCGCCGTCGATGCCGCGTCGGCGGTTGGCACCGTCGAGAACAACTTCCAGGTGCAGATCAATACGACGCCGCCGGGCATCACTTCGATGAGCCATCCCGTGCAAGCGACCTGGAGCAGCAACCAGAACGTGCACTACGAATGGACCTTTCCGACCGCCGATAGCAACTTGCAAGGTGGTTACTATGTGCTTGATCACTTTGGCAACACCATTCCAACCAAGAGCGCGACCTTTTTACCGATTTCGCAAAAGCAGCTGCTGCGTTCTGGCCTCAGCGACGGTATCTGGGTGTTTCACCTGGTGTCGATGGATCAGAAGGGCTATCTCACCAAGCAGGCCTCGCACTACCAGGTACACATCGGGAGTGACCCGGGGGCCGGCAACATCCTGGGCCAGATTGTAAACACTTCGTCGCAAGCGGTGGTGAACGCCAAAGTGACGCTCAATCGCGGTCTCATCAGCGACCAGGTGAGCGACACCAATGGCAACTACAGCTATGCAACAAAGACGGTGCCGGCCGGCACCTGGGAGCTCACCGTTTCGGCGCCCGGTTACACCGCTCAGACCCAGATGGTCACGGTTGCTGCCAATAGTTCGACCACCGTCAATTTTACTCTCAATCGTCCCTAAACATGGGCCGCGCGCGACGCCTCGTCAGCGATTTCTCGCTTGAGTGGAACCTACCGATCGCTTACCTTTCGCCGGTCTAAACCAGCTCGGAAGGTTGAAGAAAAATGGCTCGCTTACTTTTCGTTTGTTTTTCACTCGCTGCCTGTTCCGATTCGCGACCGGCGCCGCTGACCGGTGATGCCGCCATCGACATGACGCCGACCTGTCCGATGTCCTCGACGCTGAAAGTGACGCTCGATGGCACGGCGCAGCCCGAACAGCTGGTGAGCCCAGTGCTCACCGTTCATTCGATCACGCTCAAGCAGCCGCCGCCGGGATACGTGTTGATGCTGACGTTGCCGGATGATCTGACATCGCCGATCAATTTTCCGAGCCCGAAAGAGGATTTGACGTTTGGCTATCTCAAGACCTCGCTGCCCGTCGGTCAAATCGTTCTGAAAACCAAGCTCGACACCGCGGAAAACGTTTTCGTGCCGACGGTGGCGGGAACGTTGTCGCTGGTCCACCTCGGCGGATTGGTGGGCGACAATCGCTGCGGCGCGCTCGACCTGACGCTGACTTGGAGCGACACCGATCCCGATCATCCGCACGCCACTCGCCTCGAAGGCGGATTTACCGCAAAAGTCGACGCCGACCCATAGAGCAGTGCTTGCGTTCGCGCTAGCAATCGATCAACGTGCTCGTGATGCCGGATCTAGAAACATCTCTCTCCTATTGCACGTATTGTCCCAAGCTTTGTCGCCACGCCTGCCCGGTGTCGAGCGCCACCGCGCTTGAGACGCTGGTGCCGCAAAACAAGATGATGGTGATGAGGCACCTCGCTGTGGAGCCGGTGGAAGATGCCACAGCGCTCTATGGCTGCACTGGCTGCGGCGCTTGCACCGAGGCCTGCGTGCACGGCATTGACGTCGCCGGTGCGCTGTTCAGCGGTCGTCGCGATCTGGAGGAGCGCGGGCGCGGAGACGCGGCGCTGCGCGATTTGCCCGTCGAGTTTGCCAAGAGCTCGCAAGCCCTCGCTCGGCAAGTGCGTGAAGTGGTGCCGCTGCTCAAGCGGCCAGCCGAAGCCCAAGTGGCGTTTTTTCCGGGCTGCGCTGGAGCGAAGAGTGCGACTGCAATGCTCACGCTCGCGCAGCGTATCGGCGCCGGCTATTTAGCGGTTGCCGATCTGTCGCACGGTTGTGCCGGATATCCGCTGTATGCCGCCGGTCGGTTTTCCGAATTTGCAGTGCACGCCCATCAACTGGCGCGCGATCTCGAGGGCTTTGGTCGCGTTGTGGTGCACTGTCCCGCCTGCGCCTATGTGATGAAGCATGAGTATGCGTCGTTTGGCGTCAAGTTGCATCCGACGGTGGAGCACACGGTGGAATTTCTCGAGAGTTTTGCCGAGCGGTTGCCGATCACGCAACCGCGACGTTCGGCTTTCTATCACGATCCCTGTTACCTTGGCCGCCAACTTGGCCTTCACCAGGCGCCGCGTCGATTGGCCAGTCGCGCCGTGCAGACATTGCACGAATTTTCGCGCGCGCGCAGCGAGAGCGAATGTTGTGGCGGTGGTGGCCTGATGCCCAAGACCATGCCCGAGGCGGCAAAAGCGATGGCAGAGGAGCGACTGCGCGAAGTCAAACAGGCTGCCTGCGACCTCATTGTCACCGCGTCGTCGATGTGCCAATCACAACTTGCGCGCGACGGAGTTGCGGTTGTCGATCTGATCGATCTGTTGGTTGCTGCGACTGCATAGGAGAGCTATGAATACGCACGAGGTAGTTAATCAAGCGCCGCCCCTTGTTGATCACAATCCGCTCTTGCTCAATCGCGTGCTCACCGAGGCAATGGGTCGCGAAGGCGCCGAGTGGGCGCTGCCGATGCTCGAGCGTTTGGGCGCGCGGTGCGGCTCTGCCGAAGTGCAAAAGTGGGGCGCGCTTGCCAATGAGAATCCGCCGGTGTTGCGCTCCCACGATCGATACGGGCAGCGCATCGATGAGGTGGAGTTTCATCCCGCCTCCCATGAGCTGATGCGCCTTTCGATCTCGTTCGGCGCTCACAATTTGCCCTGGCAAGCCGAGCGCTCAGGCGCCCATGTGGCGCGGGCGGCGCTGCTGGCGCTCTTAAGTGAAGTCGATTTTGGCCATGGCTGCCCGATCTCGATGACCTACGCTGCGGTGCCGGCATTGCGATCAGCGCCGCGTCTGATCGCCGAGTGGCTGCCCCGCATCTGTTCGACCGATTACGACTCGCGCCTGGTGCCGGCGCAGCAAAAGCGGGGTGCCCTCATCGGCATGGCGATGACCGAGAAGCAGGGCGGATCGGATGTGCGTGCCAATACCACACGCGCGGTGGCCGACGGCAGCGCCTATCGCCTGACCGGACATAAATGGTTTTGTTCGGCGCCGATGTCGGATGCGTTTTTGGTGCTGGCGCAAGCCGACAAGGGCCTTTCCTGTTTTTTTCTGCCGCGCTTTACGCCCGACGGAGCGCGTAATCGATTTTTCATTCAGCGACTGAAAAACAAACTCGGCAATCGCTCCAACGCCTCGAGCGAGGTCGAATTTGAAAATGCCTACGCCGAGTTGGTGGGCGAAGCCGGCAGAGGAGTGGCGACGATCGTCGAGATGGTCAATCACACTCGACTCGATTGCGTGATCGGATCGGCGGCGATGATGCGTCAGGCGCTGGTGTTGACGCTGCATCATGCACGCCATCGCGAAGCGTTTGGTAAACTGTTATCGGCGCAGCCGCTGATGCAAAACGTGTTGGCGGATCTGGCGCTCGAGTCCGAAGCCGCGACGCTGCTGATGGTGCGCCTGGCGCGCGCCTTCGATCGGCGCGGGCAGGACCCAAAGGAAGCAGCGTTTGCGCGCATCGCCACCGCGATCGCCAAGTTCTACGTCTGCAAGCGCGCCGTCGCTCACGCCTTTGAAGCACTCGAGTGCCTCGGCGGCAACGGCTACACCGAAGATTTTCCTTTGGCGCGCATTTACCGCGAGACGCCGCTTAATTCGATTTGGGAAGGATCGGGCAATGTGATGTGTCTCGATGTCTTGCGCGCGGCACGCCGCGAGGCCGGTGCCCTCGAAGCGCTGTTTGCAGAGCTGACCCTCGCTCGCGGCGGCAATTCCAAGTTCGATGCTGCACTCGCTACGCTCAAGCAGAGTTGGCAGGGGGATGTCGCCGAGTCGCAGGCGAGAGTGCTGGTGGAGAATATGGCGATTGCGCTGCAGGCCGCACTGCTGATTCGCCACAGTCCGACGCAAGTGGCCGACGCTTTTTGTAGCTCGCGTTTGGCGCCGCATTATTTGGTCGGGACGCTGCCTGCGAGCGTGAACTGCGCGCCGCTGCTCGAACGGGCGCTGCCACTGTAAAGATTTTCTTTACACCGGCGTATGTATAACATTGATTGACCTGCGGCCTGTTCCCCCTTAAGGTCCGCTCACCGTGCAGGAGTTGCGATGACTCACCTGAAAAACTCGGCAGGATGGCGACTGGCGTTGTTGTGTTTCACCGCGCGGCATAGCCGCAACCAAATTGTAAAAGCCGCTTTGCACGTGGCCGCGCTGTCGATCCCACGGGGCGTGCCGCCCCGCCCCGTCGGCAAAGCCGTCGGGGTCCCCACCCCTGCTCGCGGCGCGACTCCGCGCCGACGGCGCCTTTGGCGCCTTGAAACAGCTGGCGGTTTGCGAAATTCTTCGTGTGCCGCGACGATTTTCGGAATTAGTAGAACAGCAGGGTGGTTGGCTCTGTTGTGTTTCGCTGGATGTGCTCCGTCGCCAAATATGCTCGAAACGGAAGATGTCGACGCGAGCATCGACGTCTT
>JAHFDU010000132.1 GCA_023248835.1 Myxococcales bacterium
CTTGGACCAATAAACGCGTGCTTTTGTCTACAAGCACACTCATTTGGCCAGCCCCACGATCTTCTTGGCGCCGTCGGCCATGTCGCCGGCCGCGACCAGGTTTAGTTTCGAATCGCCCAAAATTTTTCGTCCAAGCTCGACGTTGGTGCCCTCAAGCCGCACCACCAACGGCACCTTGAGTCCAACCTCTTTGACCGCCGCAACCACGCCCTCGGCAATGGTGTCGCACTTCATGATGCCGCCAAAAATATTGATGAAGATGCCTTTGACGCGTGGGTCGGCAGTGATGATCTTAAACGCCGCGGTCACTTTTTCCGTCGTCGCGCCACCGCCAACGTCGAGAAAATTGGCCGGCTCGCCGCCGAAGTGCTTGATGATGTCCATCGTCGCCATCGCCAGGCCGGCGCCGTTGACCATGCAGCCGATATTGCCGTCGAGATGAATGTAGGAGAGATCGAACTCCTTGGCCTGGAGTTCGTATTTGTCCTCTTCGTCGAGATCGCGCAGGTCGTTCAGCTCTGGATGGCGATAGAGCGCGTTGTCATCAAAATTTATTTTGGCGTCGAGCGCCATCACTGCGCCCTGTTTGGTCACCACCAACGGATTGATCTCGGCGAGCGAACAATCAAGGTCAAGGAACGCATCGACCAGCGCGTGAAAAAACTTGGTCGCGCTTTTGACCACCGCGTCGCCACTTTTTTCAAGCCCGAGGCCAAACGCCAGCGCGCGCGCCTGCCAGGGGCGAAATCCCACCGCCGGATCGATTGCTTGCTTGAGAATCTTTTCCGGATGCTTGGCAGCGACCTCTTCGATCTCCATGCCGCCCTCGGTCGAAGCCATCACCGTCACCCGCCCGTTAACGCGATCGAGCGTCAAGCCAACATACAACTCGCGCGCAATGTCGATACCCTGCTCGATCAAAAGGCGCTTGACCTGCTTGCCCTCAGGCCCGGTCTGATGGGTCACCAGCTGCATGCCAAAAATCGTCTTGGTTTTTTCGCGGGCCTCGTCGAGCGACTTGGCAACTTTGACGCCGCCGCCCTTGCCGCGCCCGCCGGCGTGGATTTGGGCTTTGACCACCACCACCGGATTCTTAGTCTCGCTCTGCACCGAGCGAATCGCTTCGTCGGCCTCGCTGAGCGACAGGGCGGCCTTGCCAATCGGCACTGCGACGCCAAAACGCTTGAGCAGCTCTTTGCCTTGGTACTCGTGTATCTTCACCGGGGCCTCCGCACATTCGCGCCGGGAACGACGTTACACAGGAAACCTGAGTGTCACAAGAGATTTGCCGCTTGTAAGATGCTACTGCTCGACGCAGTAGATCGGATAGCTGTTAGAACAATCAACACTGTCCTGGCCCCACCAATTGCTCGGCTGCGCCAAATAGCCGAGCAGCGCGTGGTCACTCATGAGCGCCGAGGTCCAGTTCTGGCAGGTGGTTGATGCGGTTCCTACGGCGCTGCTCGAAGTCGAACCGTTGAACACATACCCGGTGCCGTACAGACCGTTTCCACTCTGCCAAATGCCACTACGAAGCGTCCCCGCGACCAGTTCAGCGCCAGTACCCACCAGCACGCCATCGGGCCGTACGTAGTTGGCTCCAGCGGTCAGCACCGCCCCAGCAGGTGTGGTGGTTGTCGCCAGCAGCGCTTTTACTGCACCGGCCGTGCCCATCGGCTTGTCGGCGTCGCATTTTGCATCGGCAGCAGCGATTCCACCAGCCACCGCAAACGTGCTGTTCGACAGATAAATCTTCTTGCCGGTCGCTGGTGTAAACGATAGCGCTGCGGTCTGTGTCTTCATGAAACAAAAGAGTCGATAGGTGCCGGAACAGGGATAGGATTGCCCGTTGTGCCACGCTCCAGGCCCCCAGCTGGTTGTTCCCGATTGGTGGTTTCCGGCAGTGGAAGTCCAATTGCTACAGCTGTAGAGTGCAGGGTTGGAAGCGCCAACCAGCGTCACGCCATTTGAAACGGTTGCTCCCTTCTCATCGACGCTGAGCGTATTGAGAACTTTGTTCATGTTGACCAGGCCGCTCAAGCTGTCGGCAAATGGCGCACCGTCGACACGCATAAACCCGCGCGCACTGCCGAGTACGGTCACCGCGTCGCTATTCTGATCGGTGACGTAAGCGACATAGGCATCGTTGGTCTGAGAATTGATGCCGGCAGCGGTCGCAAGTTGGTTACAAGGGGTATCGTACGCCCGAGCGCTGCCGAGCGTGGTGGCGTAGCTAGCGGAAGAGACAAACACCAGATTGTTGGTGATGCCTACAAAAGTTGCGGTCACGTTTCGCGCCTGCGAGACGGTGACGGTGCAGGTGGTGCGCCCACTGCAATCGCCGCTCCAAGAGCGCAAATAGTTGCCTACTGTTGGTGTAGCGGTGAGCGTGACCATCTGGTTCGGAAACATGCCGACACAACTTCCCGAACTACAGTTGATTCCTGCCGGCGACGAGGTCACAGTGCCCGACCCGGTGACCATGACGGTGAGTGCAAAGGTCGGAGCGCCAGTAAAGTCTGGAGTCAAATCGGGTGTTAGATCGGGCGCTAGGTCGGGAACCAAAACGAGCGTCATGTCAGCCGCGCTGTCTGTCCCGCCAGCCAGGTCGCCCCCGTCGTTCATCGCCATTGCTTGATCATCCCCGCCGTCGGCACCGATCGTCGGGGGAGTATCGTTGATACTGCAGGCGGCGAACACCACAACGCCTGCGAACAAAACCAGGCCTAGGTTCATTGATGGCCTCCTGCCAAACAGCATATTCCGCATTCGGCTCCGGCGCCAAAAAAATGTTATTCGACCGTGACGCTCTTGGCCAAGTTGCGCGGCTGATCGATGTCGGTGCCTTTAAAGTCAGCGACGTAATAGGCGAGCAGCTGCAGCGGCAACACCGTGAGCAGCGGCTGCAAAAACGACGGCGCGTCGGGAATCAAAATCGCCTCGTCGGCGACGGTGCCGATGTCTTTGTCGCCGCGCGTCGCCACCGCAATGATTTTGCCTTCGCGCGCTTTGACTTCGGCGAGATTCGACATCACTTTGTCGTAACCCGGCCCTTTGGGCGCCAGCACCACCACCGGCATGTGCACGTCGATGAGTGCGATCGGCCCGTGCTTCATTTCTCCCGACGGATAGCCCTCGGCGTGGATGTAAGAAATCTCTTTGAGTTTGAGCGCGCCCTCGAGCGCGATGGGGTAGTTGTTGCCACGTCCCAAAAATAGAAAATCGCGCGCCTGGCCATAGCGACGCGCGATCACCTGAATCTGCGGCGCCAGGCCGACGATGTCGCTCATCTTGCTCGGAATCAGCAGCAGCTCTTTGATGAGCTCACTCGCTTTGGCCTCGGACAGATGGCCGGTGCGGCGACCGAGATGAATCGCAACTAAAGTCAGCGCCGCCAGCTGGGTGGTGAAAGCTTTGGTTGAGGCGACGCCGATCTCCGGACCGGCATGGGTGTAGAGCGACGCATGCGACGCTCGCGGAATCGACGAATCTACGACGTTGGCGATGCAAATCGTGCGCGCACCCTTTTGCCGCGCCTCTTTTACCGCCGCAAGGGTGTCGGCGGTTTCGCCGGATTGAGAAATCGAAAGCAATAGATCGCCCTTGCCGATGATCGGCTCGCGGTAGCGGTACTCGGAGGCCAAATCGACCTCGACCGGAATTCGCGACAACTGCTCGATGAGAAACTTGCCCACCAGGCCGGCGTGCCAAGAAGTTCCACAGGCAACGATGGTGATTTTCTTGGTGTCGGCGACCGCCAGATCGACATCGTCCAAAAATGCGTCGGCGCTTTCGACCGACAAGCGACCGCGCAGCGTGTCGGTGACGGCGCGCGCCTGTTCGTGGATCTCTTTGAACATGAAATGTTTGTAGCCCTCTTTTTCCGCCGACACCGCCGACCAGGTGATCTCTTTGGGGGCGCGCTCGATGCGCTTGCCCTCGAGATCGCAGACCTCAATGCCGGTCTTGCGCACATCCGCGATCTCGCCCTCCTCGAGAAACAGCATTTTTCTGGTATGCGCCAAAATCGCCGGCACATCCGATGCGATAAAATTTTCGCCGTCGCCGAGCCCCAGCACCAACGGTGAAGCGTTCTTCGCCGCGATGATTTGGTCGGGCGCCGACTCGGCGAGGACGCAGATGGCGTAGGCGCCCCGCACCTGCTTGAGCGCCCGACGCACCGCCTCGCGTAGATTGTCACCGCCCGATTTCTTGAGCTCTTCGTCAATCAGGTGGGCAATGATCTCGGTGTCCGTCTCCGAGGAGAAGACCCGGCCGTCGGCGCGCAACTGGTTTCGCAAACTTAAATGATTTTCGATGATGCCGTTGTGAATCACTGAGACCTGGCCGGCTTTGTGCGGATGCGCGTTTTCATCCGATGGACGGCCGTGCGTCGCCCAGCGAGTGTGGCCAATACCGACGAGACCGGAGGGTTGATCTTTCCGCAAAAGATTTTCAAGGTTGGAAAGTTTTCCACGACAACGAATCACTTGGGTGCGTGTGCCCTGGGAGTCGGTTTCGAGCACTGCCACGCCGGCGGAGTCATAGCCGCGGTATTCGAGTTTGCGCAGCCCTTCGATTAAGATCGGCGTGCACTCTTTTTCACCCACGTAACCAATAATTCCGCACATTCAGCAGCTCCTTTTGATCACCATAACATTATCAGCCCAAACTACTGGGCGCCATGCGCGAAACGGTAGGCGTTACAATGGTTCTTACAGAGGTAGTCTGAAAATAGAAAATTCGCTTAACAGAAAATTCACATACTTGATTGACTTGAATGGAGAATTTTCTTGACTTGAAATCTGTTTTGTCCAATGGTGCGCGCCGCGTTGGCTGTTTGGTTTTTAATTTAAACGGCATTGATGGTTTTTAGGTTTGGCTCAATCGAAATCCATTGGAGGAAGACGATGCTTGGAATGCTTTCTTACTCGAGTCTTGGTTTGGTCGCGGTGTTCACCATCGGTTGTGGCGCAAAAACCGCTGAGCCACTTGGCACCAAGCACGACCTTGGCGGTCTCCCCGACCTTGGTGGGCAACACAAAGACAGCGGTGCCGCTCCCGGCGACGGTGCAGCGACTGACGACGACGGCGGCGAAGTAGTGGTAACCGGCGACGACGCAAGTGTCGATGACATGGACGTGGTAGCCCATGACATGCAGGTCACGCATAACGACGGCGGCACTCACCGCGACGGTAGCACTCAACACGACGGCAGCACTCACCACGACGCGGCGGCGACCGATGGCGGACTCAGCGTGTGCGGAAGCTGTGTTCAGACTCAGTGTTCTAGTCAACTTACGGCCTGCAGCAACAGCGCCAATTGCAGTGGACTCTTGAACTGCCTGGTGATGATGAACTGCGCGACTCAAGCGTGTGCCAACAACTGCGTCTCTGCGCAGGCGAACCCTACCGAAGCGGTGACGCTGTTCAACGCCATTTTCGATTGCCGCGACGCGCAGTGCTCAGCCGAGTGCGGCGGCACGATGATGAGCGTTGATGCCGGCGTCGACGGCGGACGGAGCCCATGCAGCAGCTGCGTGCAAATGAGTTGCAGTAGTGAAGAGGCGGCTTGCTTTACCGATCCGGGAACGATGGGCTGCGCCACCCTGCGCCATTGCCTCACCGGTTGCGGCAGCAACAACAGCTGCCGATCAACTTGCTACGGCCATGCTTCGGCAAGCGCAGTCACCAAGTCAAAAGCCTACGGCGTGTGCGCAGGTTCAGCGATCGCCAACGAGTGCGCCGGCGTTTGTAATTAGCTGACAGCCTACAGCTAACAGCCGACAATCATACCATCACGCACCGCGCAAATTATTTCGATTGCGTGGAGGAGATCGAGGTGGCAACGTCATTCATTCGGCGATGCAGCCGACGGCACTCCTCGTGGCGAACTCTGGCTTCCGATGAAGCTCAGGCCGCTTCAATGTCCGAAACTGTAGGCTGCTGGCTGTCGGCTGTCGGCTTTCTTCACGCGTGTTTCGCCAGCGCATTGCGCGCGCGTGTGATTCCTTCGTGCCAACCAATCTGTTGCGCCAGCGCGTCGGCCTCGCGCAGATAGCCGCGCGCCTCCACTCCGGGTGCGGTCACTGCCAGTTTCACTAGTAGCTCCGCGGTGGAGCGTCGATCACCGGTCTCGCGAATCTCGTCAGCGGAGAGGCGGCGGCAATGGGCCGCCCGATCGCCGCGGCCAAGCGAGGCCTCGCAGTCAGCCAAGAAGGCGTGCGTGCGCGCCGTGCCAAGCGTACTGCGCACGGTGGCGGCGTGACGCAGCGCATGCGTGCCGAGCGAAATCGCCGCCGGAATCTCCTGGCGCAGGAGCGCCCACTGGCCGAGCAAAAGAATCATCCGCCATAATGGATCGGGGCCTTTTTGCGCTTCGGGACCTTCACCACCGCTGCACAGCATGACGCCTTCCCACACCTCTCGCTCGGCGGATGCCTCATCCCCCTTGCGCGTCAGCACTTCGGCCAGGTCCAAATAAAGTTCGCTGAGCATGGTGCGATCGCGGCCACTCAGCGTCTGCGGCACACCGGCAAGTAGATGCTTTTCTGCGTCAGCGAGATTGGATTGGGCCATCGCCAAACGCGCCAGGCCGCGACGGGCCTGCACTTCCCCCCAACGATCGCCGCCCTGTACGGCCAGGCTCAACGCTTCGCTCAGCACCGCGCCAGAGGTGACAAAATCGTTGCGGTAGCGACAGACCGGCCCGAGTTTGAGCGAGAGGCGCAAAACCAAAGTGGGCGCAGCATTGGATCGTCTCGCCTGCTCGAGCGCAGCGCCGTACCACTGTTCTGCCGCCTGATCGTCAAAGCGCTCGCGCGCGGTGTCGCCCGCGCGCTCAAACAGCGCCAGCGACGGCTGCGCCGCCAAAAATGCGTGGTGCGCAATCGCGATCGGATCGGAGCCGAGCCCTAGCAGCAAGCTGGCCATGCGTGCATGCAGGCCGCGTCGGCGCTCCTCCGAAAGATTTTCATACAGTCGCTGACGCTGTGACAGCGACGAGAGTTCAAGTCTCCGGGCGCCCTCGGCGAGCCAACCGGTCGCCACCAATTCGCCCAGCGCCGGACCGGGGTCGCTGACTTCCGCCACTTGCGCTAAAGCCACGTTGGGCACATCGGAACCGCCGACAATCGCGGCTTCGAGCAGTGCCCGCGCCGGCGGGGACAATGCCGCCAGGCGCGCACTGGGGCTTGAGTCCCCCAGGCCGCTGGCTTCGGCGGAGAGCCGCTCAATCAGCTCGAGCGGATTGCCGTGGCTGGCTTCGATCGCCGCGCGCGAAAGCGACAGCGAAGCGAACGCGCTCGGCAGAAGCGGCGGCACCAGACAGCGAGACACTTTCACCGCTTGAGGAAACGCCTCCGGATCGCGCGCCGTAAACAGCGCCGTGCACTGGCCCGGGTGGCGCACCAACTCTGCCACCAGGTCGAGCGAGGGGGCGTCGTACTGATCCAAGTCCTCAAAAATGATCGCGCCCGAAAAACGCCGCAGGCAACCGATCACCGCGGCGAGGCATTCGCGCCGACGGGCATCGAGCGGCAGCGCCGAGGCTGCGCCGCCGAGTTCAAACAGCTCGTAGAGACCGACTCGATCTTGCGGATGATCCTCGAGCGCGCGATCAATTTCGACTTCGCTTGGCCGATCGCCCAGCGCCAAGAGTTCCGCAATTGCACGCACAATCGGCAGCCAAGGCACTTTCGCCAGCGACGGATCGGGACGAACAAAAAGCGCGTGCCGCCCCCGCTCTTCGAGACGGTGCGCCCATTCTGCCACCAGCGCCGACTTGCCCACGCCCGCCTCGCCATGCAGCAGCAGCGCTTCGCAGCCAAGCCCATCAAGTTGGGCCAAAATCGGCTCGCGTCCACACAGCGGCAACTTGGGCGGTGGCCCGGTGGTCTGAAGCTCACGCTCGGTCTCGAGCGACGCTAGGTCAGAAGTGAACGAAAGCGGCGTGCCGGTTTTCTCAGCCCGCAACACCGCGCCACACTCAAGACAGAAACGCGCCGAGGCCGGCACCACTGCGCTGCACTTGTGGCAGCGCTCGACTGTCAGCCCCTCGACCGCGGCATCGAGCGCAGCTTTGAGCTCGCTCGCCGAGGAAAAACGGCGATCGCGGTTCTTGTCGAGCGCGCGCAGACAAACATCGACCAGCGCAGTGGGAACGTCGGGGCGGTGCTTGCGCAAATCGGGCACCGCCTTTTGCAAATGCGCCATCAGCACATTGATGACCGGCCCGGCGGCAACAAACGGACGGGCGCAGGTGATCATTTCGTAGAGCACAACGCCGGCGGCGTAGACATCCGAGCGCGCATCGAGCTCCTCGCCGCGAATCTGCTCCGGACTCATGTAGTCGGGCGTGCCGCAGACCAATCCGCGTGAAGTGACGTTCGAGTCTTCAGCGTCGCGCAGTTTGGCGATGCCAAAGTCGAGCACCTTGACGTGCTCGCGTCCCGAGCGCAAAAGCTCGACCGAAAGATTTTCCGGTTTGAAGTCGCGGTGGACGATGCCGGCGGCGTGCGCTTCGTCGAGCGCCGACAGCGCTTGGCCGAGCAGGTCGACAATGCGGCGAAATTCGAGCTTGCCCTCGTCGTGCAAAATGCGCGCGAGCGAGCGGCCGCGCAACAGCTCCATCGCCAAAAACAGGGCTCCCGATTCGGCCTGACCAAAATCGAGAATCGCGATCGCGTTGGGATGGTGCAGTCGACTGGCGGCGCGCGCTTCGGTCTGAAATCGTTTGGCGGTCACCGGGTCGGCGGCGATGTCGGGATTGAGCAATTTGACCGCGACTTGCGCATCGAGCGAAAGGTGATTGGCGCGATAAACGCGCCCCATCGCTCCAACGCCAATGAGTTCGGTAAGCTGATACTTGCCGACCAGTGTCGTGCCTAAGAATGGATCGCTCTCGCTGACTTCAGTGGTGCGCACATCGCTGCCGCAGGTCGGGCAGTGCTGATGCGTATCCCAACAGGCCGAAGAGCAACTGGGGCAACGTTTCACGCATTGACTTTATACGGATTCTCGTCGCGCGCAAAGACGGGTGGCGCTGCCGCGCTGCCGACAGCCGACAGCCGACAGCCGACAGCCGACAGCCAACAGTTCGGAAAGTTATGATGTATTCAGGTACCATTAATCTCAGGCAGCGATGGGCAACACCAGCAACGCCCATTTGCATCTTCCGTCAATGTCGGCTGTCGACCGAGCATGCCTGACACCGTCAACGCGCGATGCGCTGTTGTCTCTTTTTTCCATTCGATAGGAGTTGTTTTTCCACTTCCTCGAGAGAATGCGTCCGCTCTTTTCTACTCTTGCGGACCATCTTCCAAAACGCCCGATCATTGATGACAACAACGTCCTCCAAATCTTTTCCCTCGGCGCCAACGATCACAGCTGTCGGTTTGCCGTGCCTGGTGATCACAACCGCGCTCTGTTGCGACTGCTCGAGGCATTCGCTGAATTGATCCTTGGCCTGCCTCACGCTGACGAATTTCATAAGATCTCCTTTGTCGTCTTGCCGGCTGGTCTCGTTTTTGCCGCAAGGGTTCAGGAGCGGTTTCACGATCAGGTTTCGATCTCATTTCTCGCTTCTTCCCATCCGGAAAAAATCAAAACCGGACGCCAGCAGTCAGAGGCGACGGGGGCTCTCCTGTGTGCAGGTCGCCCTCTGGAGCGGTGGAGCGAAGACGGGCGGGTGCACAGGAAAAGGGCTTGGCCCGTCCCCGGCGCCGTCTGAAATACCAACGTTGGCGCCGCGCGGTTAAGGAGGAGGTTACGAATTTCCGCTGCTACAGTGTTTCGGTGATCACTCGTTGGCTCGGCGTGATCGTCTCGTGCCGCGGCCCCAGCCTTCGAGCAGCAGCCAGGTTTCCGGCGGCACGACCGCATCCATGTCGGCCCAGGAAGAGTAGACATCGGGCAGCGCACTCGCTGTGTACTCGTGGTGTCTGGCATTGTTCATCACATATCCCAGGGCGTTGC
>JAHFDU010000433.1 GCA_023248835.1 Myxococcales bacterium
GCGTCCGGACCAACGATGAGCTCACTCATGCGCGCGCCGAGTGCGGCCACATACTGCGGCCCCTCGGTTTTCAGTCGCTCCATCAGCAGATGCGTATCGGCTGAACTGGAGTGAATTTTTTCGAGCTGCCGCGCGCTGGTGTAGAAGAAGAGAAAGTCATGCCAAACCTGTTTGGTCTTGGCGCCAAATTTGCCATCGACCAGCGCGCTAAATCCGTAGAGCGCCTCTTCGCGCTGTTTCGAAAGCGAGGCAAGATGCTTCTCCTGCGCCTCGAGTAGTTGATTGCCCTCGAGTTCCGTATTGGCTCGAGGCGCGGCTTGTTTTCGCTTCTCTTCGTTCTCCCACTGTTTGCCTTTCTGGTACGCCCACAGCGCAGTCACCGGACTCGAGTAGGCGACGTAGCGCGCTTTGCGCTTGAGCCAACCCGGGCCCTCGGCCAGCACTTCGTCTTTCTTGTCGAGACGGTGCAGCGTCGCGTTTTGATTGCCGTCCTGATCGGGCTCGATCAGCGCGCGAAATTCGACGTTCACCAGGCCGCTTAGACGAATGCGGTGCTCGCGCTTTTGCTCGAGCGGTAAGTCGCGTGCCTGCAATATATGATCGTATAGTTGCAGTTCGCTCTTGTCCTGCCCACTCAGACTGAAAACAATGAACGCGCCCTCGAGCACCGAACCGACGCCTGAGCCGAGTGCCTTGAGTGTTCGACAAGTCGCCGGCACCTCGACCACGTCGCCCTCACCGCCGGGCAGCGAAAGTTTCAGATAGCCAGCTTTACCATCACTGGCGGCGCGCAGCGTGAGCGTGAACTCGTCGCCGAAAGGCCCGAGTTTGATCGGCAGCGATTTTGAATGAAAACGATCTTCTGGGGCCTCGATTGCTCCGCTTCCAATAGCGCCCTCGACGCTGGCGCTGTCCGCAAGCCGAGCGCTCTTGCCTTGCGCTTTCTCTTTTTGTCCGATCAACCACTCGTTACTGTCGACGATGCCGCCAGCGCTCATCAGCGAAAAGGTGTGTTTGCGCCCGTCCGAGCCCTCGTAATGATTGGTCAACGTATAGACTTGCGACCGATCGCCTAGCAAATCAATTTCGATTTGACCATTGCCGAGATTCGCCAAGGCCGGTCGCAACCGCCCTGCGGTTTCGACATCGATCGGCACCGACAAGAAATTATGCACATCGAAAATCTCGCGGCCGTTCTGAAAATGGGTCGCTTTTTTGCTCAAGCACTCGTGGCTCAAATGGCCGCGGTAGTGCATCAATATCTTGACCCGATCGGTGTGCTCCTCATCGACCGCAACCCAGCCGATCGCAAACTCATCTTCGCCATACATCAGGCGCAGGTACTGTGTTGGCCCTGCTTTCGGGTTTGCGATTGCTGTTTTGCCGGATTTGCGCTGCGCCACCGCAGCACCAAAATTCGACGGCGAACGATCTTTGGCGACGGTGGGCGCAGGCAACCGCCCAACGGGAGTCTCTTGGCGACGCGCCTCCTGCTCGGTTGGATCGCTGTCGCTAGAAACTGCTTTGCCCGCTGGCAGTCGCCGTTCAAAATGTTGCACCACGTGGGTAAGTTCGTGACGCAGTAGTCGCCGACCGTCGTCACTCTGCGGAGCGAAACGACCGCTGGCGAAAAAAATGTGCTCTCCAATGGTCACCGCCAATGCATGCAGCCGAGCGCACAACTTTTCTGCGCCGTCATCGGTGTGGACGCGCACCGACGACAAATCGTGACCAAACCGGGCACCAAGCTCTTGCGCCAGCGCGTCGTCGAGCGGCTGGCCCGAGGAAAAATCGACTTCTTCGAGCGCCGCTCGTACCGACTCATCGCGCAGCCCCGTTCCATCGATTTCGCGACGGCTGGCGATCGCGCCCACCATCGGCGCGTATCTCGGCGAACGCTGCAGGGCTGCTGCCACCATCGCCCGAGCCCGCCGGTCTTCGTGACCGTGACCGTGCCCGTGACCGTGACCGTAGCCGTGCACGTGCACGAGACCGAGACCATGCCCGTGCACGCGCACGAGACCGAGACCGTGCCCGTAAGCGCTCCACAAGGCTTGCGCTGCGGGGGCTCCGACGTCGCGCACCAGTTCGAGAAAAACCCGGCGAGCCGACGTGCCTTGGCTCCACTGTCCGACCAAGCCGGCGAGCCGATCTTCGGATTCGCCGAGCCCACGCCAAACTTCGGTCGCCACATCCGAAACATAATTCGGTGACTCGAGCGGACGCGCCTGTGGCTCGATTTGCGGCGCACGCTTGGCGCGGTTCTGATGATCGTGCAATTTCAAGCTGGATTCATCCTCGGCATCACACACAGAAACTCATTAAATTTTAACATGAATTCGATACTTAGAGCGGCTACACTTACTCGGCCGAATGCATTTCGACTGTCAAACCTGCGGTGCTTGCTGCTACGGACCAGAAGAATATGTCGCGGTCACGGCGGTGGACTTGTGCCGGATGTCGACGCCGCAACAGGCGCGCTATGTCAGCAAGACCGGTGATAGGCTTTTTCTGAAAATGGTGCATGGACATTGTGCCGCATTGCACGCGCGACAGGACCACTTTTCCTGCCGCATGTACGGCGCGCGACCGCAGCCTTGCAAACTGGTTGAGCCCGGTTCACGGGAGTGTCTCACCGCGCGGCAGCGACGGAGAATGTCCGATGTCGACTGAAATGAGCGCTGGCGTCCATGCCTGCTTGGTAAGTGTTCACCCCGCTCCGCTCGCCCTGAGCTTGTCGAAGGGCAGACTCGACTTGTTCCCGCCCTTCGACTTCGCTGC
>JAHFDU010000133.1:0-2074 GCA_023248835.1 Myxococcales bacterium
CCGACTCGACGCCGCGCTGTTGGCGTTGACGCGAGCGCAGACGCTCAAGCCCAATGCTGCGATCACCACTGATCTAGGACTTGCCTATCGTGACCGCGGCGAATTTGCCAAGGCCGAGGCGGTGTTTCGCCAGGCACTGGCCAAGGATGGCAACTATGCAGCCGCGCGCTGGCATCTTGCGCAGGTGCTGGCGGCGCAGCAAAAATGCGAACCGCTGGAGGTGGAGTTGAGGTCGCTGCCGACGAACGACGCGGCCGGTAAACTGCGCGCAAAATGCGGAAAATGATGGATTCATGTTGAAAGCTGCGTAACCGAGCGACCTTTTAAAAATTCGACACGTCGCCCGGAATCGTTGATAGCATCCATTTCCCATGCACCTTGATCCCTATTTGCGACGTCTGGCTGCGACTCTCTATGTCCAAGATTTGATTCCGTCGGCGACGGTGGTGGAACTCGGCGCCACCGATACGCGTTCGGCCGAATTTCTGGTCTCTCGCGGTGCCGCGAAGGTGATCGTGGTTGCGCCCGAGGTGACCGCGAGCAATCAGGAAAAAGTCGAATCGCGCGCGGTGCCGCCACTGGAGAGTGGACTTGAGTCGGCCGAATTCGATTTGGTGTTCGCTTTCGGTGTCGACGGCGACCGCAAAGAGTTGTTTGCCGAAGCCAAGCGGCTGCTCAAACCGAACGGGACGCTGGTGTTAGGAGTGGAGAGTAGTGACAGGCCGAACGCGCAGAGCGGTGTCTCCTACTACGAGCTTTCGGACACACTCGAGCGCCTTTTCGCCGAAGTCAAAATGGTTGGCTCGGCACCTTTTGCTGCCACCACGTTAGCCGAATACGGCGCCAAGAGCGTCGAACCGGTGATCGATGCCACCCTGGTACCTAAAGGCGAGCTGGTCGAGTGGTATATCGCTGTTTGTGGTCCTAAACGCGAACATTCGCGTGGCTACGCACTGGTACAGTTGCCACTGGCGCAGGTGAGCGAGGCGGCGGCCTCCGAGCCGCTCCGGCAACTGCACTCGCTGGGGGCGCAGCACAAGGGCGCGCTCGAGGAGTTGCGCAAGCAAGAGAGCGCGGCCAAAGAGGCGCGCCAAGAGAGTGAACGGTTGAGGCGCGCTCTCGACGAGAAGCATCGCACGCTCGGCGAGCTCGAGCGCAAGATGGCGGCAGCCTCTCAGAATGGTTTGCCGCGAAACGAGGACGTTGAGAGACTCGCAGCGGAACTGCAAGCGCGTGCGGCGATAGAGAGTGAATTGCGCGCTCGCATTCAGACTCTTGAGAGCGCGAACGCACAGTCTGCCGCACCGGCAGTGCCGCCCGACCAACGCGTCGCCGATCTCGAAGCAGAAAACCAAAAGCTCAAGGCCAAAGAAGAGGACGCGCGCGCCGAAAGTTGGAAGCACTTAAAAGCGCGCTCGGACGCCGAGGCGCAAGCAGCGGAAGTGCGCGAAGACACGGTTCGCAAACTCAAAGATGCGCGCAAAATAGCCAACCTCGAATTGATGCGTGCGATGGAAGAGGCGACCAAAAAAGCAGTGTCGCTGCGCGAGGAGCTGACCCGCAGCGAACGCGAGCGCAATGAGCTGGAGTCGAGTTTGGGCGACGCCCGAGCGGCGGCGGAGACGGCGCAGTTGGCTTTGCACGAACGCGAGCGCGAGCTCGGATCTTTGCGCGAACAACTTGCACAGAAACCCATCGGCGATGGCGATCCGGCTACCGTCGAGGGTGAACTCGAATCGCTGCGCGCAAGAATTTCCGATCTGACGGTCAACTTGGAACGGAAGGAGGCGGCGCACGAGCGAGCCGCCGCTGCCGCCGCGCATGAACGAGCGCGCACCGAGCGCCTGATCGCTGAAGAGCGTCGAGCGTTTTCTGAGCTCAACGAAGCGCGTGGCCGGATGGCGACGGCTGAGTCTCGCGCCGCCGGATTCGCTGTTGACAAGGAGAAATTGCAACTTGAACTCGAGGGTTGGCAGGAGCGCTCCGAACGCGCCGAAGGTGAATTGAGCGATCGAGTCGTCGAGATCGAGCGATTGTCGACGGAGAACGCCAAAGCCAAGCGCTACCTCGAAGC
>JAHFDU010000133.1:2084-9964 GCA_023248835.1 Myxococcales bacterium
CGCGCTGCGATGCTGACGGTGATTCGCGATCGACTCAGCGGCATGGAGGCGGTGCTGCGTGACGAAGAGGGCCGCGTCGCTTCGGTGGAGAACGTGCTGCGTCGAATGGCGAACGAAGCCTTGCCGGTGGATATCATCAGCGAAGGATGATCGGAGGCGCGCGTGGAAGTCATTTTGGTGGGGCTGGGACCAATCGGCATCGCGGTGGGTGAAGCGCTGGTAAAAAAACAAATCCCGATTGTTGGTGCGGTCGACCTTCGTCCCGAGCTCGCCGGACGCGCATTGAATGAAGTGGTGGCGGGCGCGTCGCCCTTGCCGATTACCTCGTCGCTGCCCTCGGGTTTTCAGCCTGGCCATTGCGCAATTATACTGACGACGACGTCGAAGTTCTCGTCGGTGGTGCCCGACCTTGAGCGCGCCATCGCGGCGCGACTGCATGCCGTCTCCACTTGTGAAGAGATGGCATTGCCCGATGCCGCTCATGCGCAGGCGGTGCATGCGCTCGACGAGAAGGCCAAGGCGGCCGGCGTGACTCTGCTGGGTACGGGGGTGAATCCCGGCTTTGTCATGGATCGCTTGGTGCTGAGCTTGAGCGGCACCCAAGTGCAGACCGATCGTGTGCAGGTGACTAGAATTGTCGACGCCGCCAAGCGCCGCGGCCCGCTCAGAAAAAAAGTCGGTGAAGGTTTAAGCGAAGCTGAATGGCGGAGTTTGGCCTCGCAAGGACGCATTGGACACGTCGGCCTCGAGCAGTCGGCGCGGTTGGTGGCGCTGGGGCTAGGTTGGATCGTTGATCATTATTCAGAGTCACTCGATCCGGTTGTACGAGATGGGGTTTGCCGTGGGCTCAAGCAAATCGGACGAGCGACGGTAAATGGCAAAGAGCTGATCACGCTTGAGTTGCAAATGTACGCAGGCGCGACCGATCCCGGCGATCACATCATCCTCGACGGTGATCCTCCGATCGACGCGTTTTTGCGCGGTGGCGTGCAAGGCGATCGCGGCACCGTGGGTACGGTGGTGCGTGCGCTCGAGCGACTTGAGCGTGCGCCGCGAGGATTGGTTACGGTGGCGGACGTTTTTACTTGATGGAACATTCGCTCGCACCTGGTCTGATCGTTGCCGCGCCACCGCTAGGCGATCCAAACTTTCACCAATCATTAATTTTGCTGGTGCGCCACGACGAGGACGGCGCAGTGGGATTGGTGGTCAACTCGCCGCGTGTGATCGGATCTGTGGGCGCATTGTGTAGCAAGCTAGGGGTGATAGTACAGCCCGAGATTGGCGAGCAGCCGATCCGTCTCGGTGGTCCGGTGCAGCAGTCGATCGGCTGGCTCATTTATCGGCCTGAAAGCGAGGAACCTTGCGACGCGGAGCTGCGTCTCAGCCCCGAGTTGGCGGTCAGCCCGTCGCGGCAAGTGCTGGAATCGATCGCGCGCGGCGATGGGCCGTCTCAGTTTCGCATGGTGGTGGGTTACGCCGGCTGGGCGCCGGGACAGCTCGAGGTCGAGACCCGCATGGGCGCTTGGTTGCCGGTCGACCTCGATCTGTCGCTTATTTTTGATGTGGCGGTGGAAGAGTGTTGGCAGGCGGCGTTCGGTCGCGCTGGCGTCAGCCCGGCGGGATTTATGGGCGGTCCCCGCGGTTCTTCCTAGAGTAGACCGAAATCACGTTGACGTGATCGATCCCGCGTTGTCGTTGACCTTGTCGGCGACGGCGACGGCGACGATCTGTTTCACAATGTGAGTTCAGTCGAAAGCCACCACCGGCAAGCGCGGATAACTCGAGGAACTCATTCGCGGATCTTTGACGCGTTCGACCAGCGGCAAGAGCGGCAACTCGCCGCGTACCCAAAGAGCGACCAATTCCGGATAGAGATCGGGGTGGCATATTTCTTGGCCGAGTAGCGTCGCTTCGTGGGTGACCAATGCACTGAGATCGGCGGCGTGCACTGGCAAGCGATCGAGCAGTGCGATCGCCGCGCCATCGGTGAGCGCGGAAAGCGCGCGGTCGAAATTTTGCTGTCCACCGGTGACGACAAAGCGATGCGCGATCGGGCGCAAACCCTTCTGCTCACAAAACGACGCCAACGATTCGCCTCCAGACTGCGTCGCGATCTCGAGTTCCCGCGTCAGTGCGATGGCTGTAGTCGAGTCGGTAATCAAGAGTGGGACTGCGCCCTTGGCGCGAGCGGTGGCAGCCGCAAATAACGCCCGCACATCGTCGCCAAAAATCGCCACCAATTGATTGGGCTCAACGCCGAGTCGCATCAGCGCGGCGAAAGGAGCTGCCGCGGCATCGGCCAGCGCGGCAAGTGGCCACAGTTCGGCGCCCTCCTGCCACAGCGGCGGCTCGAGCGCGCAGAGAAATCGCGCCGGCAAGCGTTCACTCTCGACGACCTGCGTCCGCGGCGGCAGAGCGGGGCAGTGCGCCACCAAACCACGGCGGCAGCGTTCGCACTCACCGCAAGGCAGGACGCGTGGCACCAGAACGCGGCGGCCCATCCAATCGCCGGCTGCCTCGCCCGCAGCGCTGACGATGCCGACCACTTCGGCGCCAGGTGCGCGCCCGAGGGCACTGCCGACGACGCGAATTTCAACTTCACCGGGTTGCAACCGCTCGTCCTGAGCCTGTGCTTCGACTTCGCTCAGCATGATCGGGGGCTTGTTCGTCGGCCACCACATCATCCGTCTCAATCGGCTGTTCGTCTTCGAGCGCGGGGCCGGTCTGCACGTTCCCATTTTTTCGCGCATTGAATTGATCAAGCGCTTGGCAGAGTTCTTCATAAGCAATCATGGGGAGACACTACCAGGTCAATCGATGATCGGCCAACGCAGTAGCTGGATCTTGCCGTTGCGCTCGAGCTCGACGCGCAGCTCTTTTGAACGCTTGAGTGTCTTCCACACTTGCAGGAACTCTTCCGGATGTTCGACCCGGCGCTGGTTGATCCGCAAAATGACATCGCCGGGATGCAGCGAAGCGTTTGAAAAGCGCGCATCATCGGGATAGAGCGCGCGCAGTCGCCAGCCATAGAAATGGCCGTCACGGAATTCCGGCTCGCTGTCGACGTGACTCAAAAAGGCGCCCGGTGAACCGGAAAGCACCTGCAACAGCGCCGCACGATTGATCGGATCGCCGGAGGGCAGCGTGGTCTTTTCAGCAGCGAAAGCGGGCAGCACAAATAGCAACACAGCGAGCGCAATCTTCATGGTCTTGAGGATGAGCTTGAGAGTGCGGGAAGGCAAATTTCTACCGCGCGCAAGATCGCCTCAAACACTGTGTCTTGGTCGCCATTGCCATCGACGGTTTCGATGTTTCCGCTCTTATAAAGAGCGGCTTCATGCAAATAGGCGCTCGCCACTTGGCGTTGCATCTCGATCGCGTCGTACAGCTCAACCTCGCCGCCACGTCGCTGCCGACGCTTGGCGGCGACCTCTGGATCGACCGCCACCAGCAAAGTCAGATCCGCAGCGCGCGCGCGCGCGTTGATTGTCTCGACGAAGGCGCGATCAACTTGTTGTGATTGATAGGCCAGCGACGACAGCACGTAGCGATCACTGACCACGTGGCATCCGCTCGAGAGCTGCGGCTCGATTTCGCGCGCGAGGTGATCGAGTCGGTCGGAGGCGAACAGCAGCGCCACAGCGGTTGGCGGCAGCGTCGCTTGCCCCTTCAGCACGCGCCGCAATTCGAGCCCGATCGGCCCACGCGATGGCTCGCAGGTTTGATGCACGCGGTGACCGCGTCGCGCGAGTTCCGCTGTCAGTCGAGCGCTCTGGGTAGTAGTTCCCGCGCCATCGACGCCTTCTAGCACAATAAAGTATCCGGGAGTCATTGGATGGCGAGCCTGGTTCGGTAGACTGAGCAATGGTATCCAATCTCGGGCATGTTTGGTGCCCGCTTCAGCGAGCATCGTGTTGCTTCAGCCGTGGCCTTGAGGCCACGGCTGAAGCCGGATACACTCTTGTTCGTGCAAGCAGTGCCCGCAAGTTCGCAGGCGTTCGGCAAGTACCTCCTGGTCAAACAGATCGGCAAAGGTGGCATGGCCGAGGTGTTTTTGGCGCGCCAGCGCGGGCCGCAAGGATTTGAAAAGGAGTGTGTCATCAAGCGCATTCTGCCAAAGCTTGCTGCCGATGAACAGTTCGTCCGCATGTTTCTCGACGAGGCGCGCATCGCCGCTCCGCTTTCGCATCCGAACATCGTGCAGATTTTCGATCTCGGCGAGGCGGCGCCGCGCGAATTTTTCATCGCGATGGAGTACGTCAACGGCGTCGACCTACAACAGATCGTCGATGCTGAGGCGACGCTCGGGCAGCGCATGCCGCTGCCGATTGCGATACGCATTGTGTCGAATGTTGCCGAGGGACTCGGCCATGCGCATCGCGCCACCGACTCGAATGGCCAGCCGCTCGGGCTGGTGCATCGCGACATTTCGCCTTCGAACATTTTGGTGTCGTTCGATGGCATCGCCAAGCTGTGCGATTTCGGCATTGCCAAAGCGATGGCCGGGCAGCGCGCCACTCAGACCGGGACCATCAAAGGCAAAGTTCCCTACATGAGTCCGGAGCAGCTGCAAGCCCATCCGCTCGACGCGCGATCGGATCTGTTTTCGCTCGGAGTTGTGCTCTATGAACTCACTTGCGGCACGATGCCGTTTGCGGGCAAATCACCGGTCGAGCGCGCGGTGCAGACTTTACAAAATGAGCCCTGCCCACCGTCGCTGCTGGTGGATGACTATCCGCCGAGTTTGGCAGTGGTCACCACGCGGGCGCTGGCCAAGCGACCAGAAGATCGCTTCCAAACGGCGCGAGAATTTCAGCGCGCGCTTGAAGAGGTGCTGCTCGATCTGCGACTCTCGCTGGTGGCGCACGATGTCTCTTCCTATTTGGAGGAGCTGTTCCCGCTTCGCGTTGAGCGCTCGCAGGCGGTTCCGATTGCGCACAAGCCTCACCAAGCCACCGAAAAAGGAGTTGCAATGCCGAAGCCGTCAAAGCCCACGCAAGATACCGAGCAAGACATTGCATCGGCGAGCTCGCAGGTTTCTCTCGGCAGCGCCGAGCTCGGCGAATATGGCGACAACCGTCACAGTTTTGGTGAAGGGCGCTCGAACGTCAAATTCGTCATTCCGGTGCTGGTTGCTTTGATCGCGGCCGGTTTTTGGTGGCTCACCACGCACATGGGACAGCCGGCGGCTGCGCCAGCGACAGAGAATGTCAATGGGGCGACGCCAGCGACGACACCGGTCGCCAACAGCGCGGCGCCGGCGCCTGCGGCCAACGCAGTTTCGCCCACGCCCACGCCCACGCCTACGGTTGTGCCGCCGGTCGCGCCACCAGTGGTTGCGGCGCCCCCCTTTGCGACTGCTCCTGCAACACCTGCCGAAGCTCCTACGGTGGCGCCGAAGCCTGTTGCAGCAACAAAACCACCAGTGACAAAAGTTCCGATTCGTAGAGTAGTCAGGCGGCGAGAGCCGGCGGGTGATCTGAAGTCGCTGCCACATTTGCCGCTGCCGCCGCCGCCCGACGACAAAAACTGATCTCGATCACACTTTGCTGCGAGCTATTCGAGTCCGTGCTTGCGCTTGATCTGGTCCATCGCTTTTTGGTACTCGATTTCCCAGGTCGCAGTTCCCTGCTCGAGATTCTTGATGCGGCGGCGCACCTCTTGATCGAGCTCGTCCTCGACGGCGGTGTGTTTTTTTATGAGGTCTTTGATCTTGCGCCGCAGCGTCGCATCATCGGCGTAAACTTCCTCGATGTGCGCCGACTGCATGAACGACTCGACGATTTGCGTGGTGATCCAGCTTCCGCCCTCTTCCCCGAGGGCAAAGCCGCGCTCTTCGGCGATGGTTCGCTTGATCTTGCCGAACTGACCAAAATCGAGATGGCGCTCTTCGAGCAGATCTTTGGCTTTGTCGCTGCACTCGCGATCCATGCGCAAGTACTCTTTGAGTACCGCTTCAATGTCGAGCTGCGCCTCGGCGACGCTCGATACCTCGATGTCCTCGCCCTTGACCAGCGCTGCGATCATCTCCTCAGCGATGATTGGAATTTTTGCACTGTAAAGCTTCATTCTTTGCTCTCTCCGCGTGGTGGTCTCAAATCACGGCGCAGACCTTATCACACCACCGACGGAAGGGAAGCGGTTCGTTGACCTGACCGCCTGAACCGCCTGACAGTTTGCCCCCACGTCGACGTTGACGTGAGCGCTTGACGTTGTCGTCAACTTTGTCGGCGACGGCGACGGCGACGATCGGTTCTTCGTCGGGTCACTGACACATGCGAGTCAACATGCTGACGTTGTAACTCCTTTCGGTCTGCTGCGTCATCGGCAATCGGAGGCAAAAAAGAGGCAAAAAGTTGCGCCCAGTGAGACCATTTTCGTCGCCGTCGCCGCCGCCGACTACGTCAAGGTCAACGCCTACGCCACACGTCTACGAAACTGTCAGGCGGTCAGGGCAGAAGTGGGCATCAGGCGGTCAGGGCAGAAGTGGGCAGAAGTTGATTGATCTCAAGACACCACCCGTGTTAGTCATCCAGCCCTGTTCGGGCCCGTAGCTCAGCCGGTAGAGCAGCGGCCTTTTAAGCCGTTGGTCGACAGTTCAAATCTGTCCGGGCTCACTCGCTTCGCTCGTCACGATCTACAGGGGCGTGCCGCCCCCTCCTCGGCACAGCCTCGGAGGCTCCCCCTGCTCTCGGCCGCGCTAGACGCGGCCGACGCTCGCTTTGCTTGCTTGGCAGAACGAAAATAGCTCGTGGGCTACTAGCGCTCCACTGACCTCTGCGTGGCCTTATGACTGTTCGACAGCGGTCAGTACCCGTTGGAGATGCGAGCATGTCCAGCAAAATAGTGGCCGTAATATCCGCGTTTTTCAAAAACCGATGGGAGAATCCCGTCGGGAGCCAAGCGTCTGTAGGCTGCGCGATATTCCTTGCTGCGATTCTCCCACAACCCGTAGTCCCCGATGCACCAAGAGCACAAGTGCGCCATCAAGCCCACAACGTAGAGCAACTCGACGTCGCCCTTGATCGAATTAGAAAAGTAATCGTGTACTTCACTAAACATGGCAGGTAGTTCCACGGAGGGTACACGTTTCTCGTCGAGGCCCGTGAGCGAGGGGGGCTCGATCACCAGATACCAGGCGAGGAACATCAGGTGCAATCCTAGTTCGCGATCGCGGTCTCCGGTGCGCCACTGATCGCGAAGTAGTTCGTAGGCGCTGCCGAGGAGTGCCTCGCCTGTTGCCCCAACACTGAATTGTTCAAGCTCCAGTGCTCGCGCAGGAATGCCCATTTCAATCCAGAGTATCATCGGGTACGCGGCCTTGCGAGGTGTCACCTTTGACCTGCCCTCAGCGAATTTGTGGCCCGCTTACAGGCGAGGCGGGTGACTTTCCGACCGCATCTTCTGTAGCAGCTCGTCGAGTTTTCCGAGTGGAATCTTGTTCTCGCCGAACCGGATCGCATAGTAGTGATCGACCAGTTCGCTAAAGGGCGCGGCGGCGGGATCGCGGGCGGCTTCGACGCGAATCGAAAACTGACGCAAGGTTTCGCTCGACGCTGGCTGATGGCCTCGGCGGGCCAGCAGACGCAGCGCCTTTTCGATCGGACGCAGCGGTCGCTGGACTTTCTTCGGCGCGGGTTTGCGTTTTCGCCACAACAGTCCGAGCGCGCCGAGCAGTGACGGCACCAGGAGCCAGCGCCAAGACCAGTTGCGTTTGGCGCTGCGTTTGCCGCTCGACGCTCCAAAAAAATCCTGCACTTTGGTGACCGCGCTCGCCTGTTTTCCAAGATCGTATTCGATGATGTACTTGAACCAGCCGAGTTCGATGGTGTCGAGCATTTGCGCGGCGGTGTTCCAAGAACTCGCACGCGAAAGCA
>JAHFDU010000434.1 GCA_023248835.1 Myxococcales bacterium
CGCGCGCTTGCAGCCGATGACATCGCATTTGAGGCGACCGAAATCATCCACTTCCAAAATATTACCTATGCGCCCACCCGCTCACCGTGATCCAGTCGAAGGGATAAATTCAAAAAAAGCTTTCCGTGTTGCGTCGTCGAGACCAGTAAACTCCACCCCAAGCCCAGGCGGGTGCTCGGTGCAACGGCGCACCACCGCCTGCAGCGTGAAAGTTCGCACTTCGTCGTCGGGATGAAGGACCACAATGGTGATCGGCGTGCCGGGCTCGAGTGGCGCATCGGTGGCGATAAACATCCCGCCCTGCGAAATATCGTTCGCATAAAACGTGTACAGCGTCGAGAGGTTTTCGATTTTGAGTGCAAAGTGCACGGTGTGTCGCGGGTAGCGACGGCGCACCGCATCGATGGCGGTGGTCGGGTCGACAAACACACTACGTGATCGCTTGGGATGGACCGCGCCGGTTGGTGTGCCGAGCAGCGGATCGCGAAACTCCTGCGCGCGCTTGATGTGGTTGATAAACTGATGCCAGCGATGCAGGAACGCTTGGTCGACGAGGCTGAATTCGACCCCGATGCCGGGCGCACGCGTTGTCTGCGCACCGACGGCAACTGCCCGCCGAACCGTGGCCTGCACGCTCACCGCGAAGGAATCGGGCGGCAGCCAAAGATCAACGCCGAGCAAGTCAGCGATCGCAAACGAGGAGTCGGTGCGCAGAAAGACGCCACGATAGCTGACATCCTCGGTCACCACGGTCAGATTCCGCTCTGCCTTGCCGATCTTGGCGGACAGCGCCACCCGATAGCGAACATCGCGACGACTCTCTTGGCTCACACTGGCTATCTTTGATCGCCAGCGTCAATCCGTCCATCTCAAAGGCCAGGGGCGCCCGAAAGTCTGGGCGGCGCCGACAGCTCACAGCCGACAGCCTACAGTTTCGGATTCATTCATGAAATCACCTGCTCTAGTCCTCCTTTCAAGAGCGAATTTACGGGAGCGTCAACGCGATTTTGCGATTTTTCTCCACTGTCAGCTGTAAGCTGTCGGCTGTCGGCGGTGGTAAGAATCGCGAAGCGCGAATCGACGCCGACTTCCAAGCACCCCTGTCTCAAAGGCACGGGAAAAAAAGCACGGAAAAGGCGCGATGTTCGGTTTGACGTCTCGCCGAATTGTTGTATACATCTTGTAGTCATGAAAAAATCTCGCGTATCGCTCACTCGAACTGAACGTATTCGTGTGGCGGCCGAAGCTACCTGCGACGAAAGGTCAGTCGTTGCGGTGTACACTGGCAAGCCGACGCGCTCAGCGACCCAAACACGCGTACTCGAGGCGGTGAAGCGTCTAGGGCTACCCAAACCTGCAAGCCGCTGATGCCAGGTCCGATGAAAAAACGCTACCCGCTCATCCACTTAGTTGAATGGCTCAAAGCCAATCGAGTTCGCTTGTTTTTTTCTACCGGGCGCATCGTCGAAGTGAAGCTGCCGATTCGCTCTGCCAAGCGTGCCAAAATTGTGTTCGGTGGCGTCGGGCTCGACCCGGGCGATGGCCGAGAATTGAGCGCCGTCACACTACATCGACTAAAAGCCGAAAAAATCTGGGCAAATGGCTGAGTCAAAACGGATGGAGGCGCGGAAGGTTGACTAGGGTTCGGTGGCACTGCATTGCAAGAGAGGTGAGCGCAAACTTAGAAGGCTCGGTTTGAGTCGATGAGCAGGATCACCGGTCCGTCGTTGATGAGCTCTACTTTCATGTCAGCGCCTGGGCTTATCGGCACCAATGCCGCCAGAACCTTCATTACGGCGGACGTGTCGAGCTCTAGAAATAAAGCCCTCTTCCGCTGTAGTCTTTGTGCGATGATCCGAAAACGATTATTGCTGGTCCTCATGTTGGTTTCGTTGGCTCGCGCGGATGACAAAGGAGAGCGAGTGGAAGTCACGCTGGAAACGCTGCAAGCGAAGGGCAGTTTCGAGGTCAAGCTCGAGGGTGAAAAACTGGAGAGTTTTCTCGCCAAAAAACACTGCGTCTATTTTGAGTGGGGCTTTGGCGTGCTTGAAAAAAGCCATTTCGCCACTCGATTTTCCAGCTACCAGAGCGACTCGCCCGTCAAGATCGTCAGCGACGGTGGCAGCCTCGAACTGCGCCCGTCTCAGCTGCGCCCGCATCTTTCGCCATCGCTCGAAAAGACCTACACCAAGCGTCGGGCGGCACGCGCGCCCGAGGTGATTCGGGAAAAGCTCGGCGAATACGGATCGCTCACCGCGCGCGAATATTGCCTCGAGCCCGGCCGCACTTACCACGCCCGGGTGCAGAGTGAGACCTATCTCCTGCCGCCGGAGAGCGGCAGCCACAACCCCGGGCACGGCTCCAACAGGGTGCTGATGATTTCGGATTTGCCATTTTCCGAAGATGGCAAAGCGCCGCATCCGGTCACCCCTGCGTTCGAGAATTGGCGCTACTAAAATGAAACCGCTCTTGATTGGCATCGCCGGCGGCACTGGCTCGGGCAAATCGACCGTCGCCCAAAAAATCTGCGACGGGCTGCCCGCCGATACGCTCACCATCATCGATCACGACAGCTACTACAAAGACAACGCCCATCTGTCCAATGAAGCGCGGGCGCAGCTCAACTACGATCATCCCGACGCGCTCGACAACGATCTGCTGATTGATCATCTTTCCAAGCTGCGCCAAGGCCACGCCGCTGAGGTCCCGGTTTACGATTTCAAAACCCACTCACGTCTCGCCAACCGCCGCCACGTCGAACCGACCCGAATCATGATC
>JAHFDU010000134.1 GCA_023248835.1 Myxococcales bacterium
AGATGCGATTGCCCTGATACAATCGGCCCCATGGCCACTGAAGCAACCGACGAACAGGTGATCGCAGCGCTGTCGCCGCTGTTACTCGACGAAAGGCGCGCGCGCATCGACCAAGTCGCATCTTGTCGCCTCTCGGGCATCGCGGTGGTGCTCGAGAATTTGAGCGATCCGCACAACGGCGCGGCGGTGCTGCGCAGTGCCGAGACGCAAGGCGTACTCGAAGTGTGGACTACGGGATCGAAATTGCGTTTTTCCGAGCGCGTCACCCAGGGCGCCGACAAGTGGCTGACGATATTGCATGACGACCTGATCACGACCTGTGTCGAGGATCTCAAAGCGCGCGGCTTTTCCCTCTGCGCCGCCGTGCCGGGTGCAGCCAGTTCACTCGACGATTTGGATCCGAAGATGCCGACGGCGTTTTTCTTTGGCAATGAGCATGAGGGGCTGTCGGCCGCGGCGCGACGACTGGTGGATGTCGAATTTTCAATTCCGATGGTGGGCTTTTCCGAAAGCCTGAATTTGTCGGTCGCTTGCGCGATCACGCTCTACACCCACGCCCGCAGGCGGCGCCAGGCGCTCGGGTGCACGGGAGACTTAGATGCTACGGCGCTTTTGCACTTGCGCGCCCGCTATTATCGCAAAGACGTGCGCGGCGCCGAGGCGGTGATCGCGCGTTATCTTAAGAGCTAAGCGGATGCGGCGCGATCGAGCCCGAGCGCGAGGGTGGAGGCCGAGCGGAAACGGGCGGAAATGTCGTCCCAATTCCACAGATTCCACAGCGACTCGAAAAATTTCACCTTGTCGGTCTGGTACTGCAGATACCAGGCGTGCTCCCAGGCGTCGATGACCATGAGCGGCACCGATCCCATCGCGGTGTTCGACTGGTGATCGTAGATTTGCGTGGTGAATAACCGCTTGCCCACCGGGTCCCAACAGAGGGCGCCCCAGCCCGAGCCCATGATGGTGGCGGCGGCCTGATTGAGCTGAGCGCGGAAGGCGTCGAAATTGCCAAAGTCGCGCGTGACCGCAGCGCCGAGATCGCCGGACGGTTGGCCGCCCGCCTTGGGCTTCATGTTTTGCCAGAACAGCGAGTGCATGACGTGGCCAGAGACATGGAAAGCGAGTGCGCGCTGTAATAGGGCGATTTTGCCAAAGTCGTTTTTTGTGCGCGCCTCGGCGAGCTGCTCGAGCGCGGTGTTGGCGCCCTTGACGTAGGCGGCGTGGTGCTTGTCGTGGTGCAGTTGCATGATCTGCGCTGAGATGTGGGGCTCGAGCGCGCTGTAGTCGTAGGGCAAATCGGGAAGGACATATTGACCCATGGCATTTCTCCTTAGGTTGACTTGGTGGAGGTTAAGCAGTTCTTGAGCTCTTTGGAGAGCCGCGCTTCAATTTTGGCGCGCAGCGGCGCCAGCAGAAATGACAGTTCGACATCGATGCGCACCGCGTTTTTTTCGACCCAAAGTTTGGCCTTGACGCCGGTGCGCTCGATGCGCGCCTCCCAGTCGGAAATCCAGGTGGCCTCGACCGGATATTTTTCTTGCAACTTTTCGCCGAGCGCCTTGACGCGGGCGCGCGCTTCGGTTTGCTCAAGCGCGTGCGCTTCGATGACAGTGACTTTGGCCACGGTCCGCTTTTGTATCACGACCGGATATTTTTTGCCGATTTTGAATCTGGCGGCGCTGGGTTAAGGCCGCAGGCGCAACTTGCCTAAAAGATCGGGGCTGCCGAGACCCCTCTGGTTTTACGGCGGCCGCCCATCTCAGCATCCGTCAAGGTGGGCTAAGTAAGGGTTCATGGGCAGTTTTACGTCAGGCGAAGACTCTCATTTCTCGCTTCTTCTGATTTTACGCTTTCGCTTGCGGATAACCAGTCACCGACTGTTTTTTCGCTCGTCGCCATGAACTAGGCGCACCAGGTTTTGGCGGTGACGTAAGACGATGATCGGAAAGAGCATGCACGCGAGCACGATGTCCGGCACTGGCGCGTGAACAAGGCCGAGGAGGAGCAGCAGCGCTGCCGAGGAGAAGAGTGACGCCAGCGACGAGATACGGAAAAGTGCGTAGAGTACGATCCACACCACTGCAGCAATGACGACCGACTTCGGTTCGAGCGCCAAGAATACCCCGAGACTCGAAGCCACGCCTTTGCCACCATGCAGTTTCAGCCAAATCGGAAACAGATGGCCAAGCACCGCAGCGAAACCAACCCCAGCGAGAATCCACGACGAATGATGGGAAGTTGGCAGATGCGCGCGCATAACCGCAATCGGAACCAATGCCTTGGCGGCATCGCACACCAGTACCAGCACGCCGAGTGGTCGCCCGAGAGCGCGCGCTGCGTTGGTGGCGCCGATGTTCCCCGATCCGACCGCGCGCAGATCGATCCCTCGCAGCTTGGCAACCAGGACGCCGAAGGGAATCGACCCGCACAGATAACCGATCGCAACCAACAGCGCCGTCATGTATGTCGCTCATCCCGAGCTTGTGCTTCGACTTCACGCTCCGCGCTTCGCTCAGCATGAGCGGGGACAAATGTACGCCCATCCTGAGCCCTGAACTCGCCGAAGGGTCGAAGGGCGAAAAATTTCGCTACCTCGTCGATCGATGCGGTGCGCGGGCAATCTTCGGGCAGCGCGCCGAGCACGCGACGGCCATACCCTTTGGTGGTGGCGCGCCGATCGAGTAGGGCGACGACGCCGCGATCGCCTTGGTGGCGAATCAGGCGCCCGAAGCCCTGCGCCAACGCCAACGCGGCTCGTGGAATTTGATAATGACGAAATGGATCACGCCCCGACTCTTCAAGTTTGCGCGCCCGCGCTTGCAACAGCGGATCATCGGGCGGTGCAAACGGCAATTTATCGATCACCACCAGCTCAAGCGCTTCACCGACGACGTCGACGCCCTCCCAAAAGCTGGCAGTGGCAAAAAGTACGCTGCCGACTTGTTGACGGAATTTTTCGATCAGCAAGTGCTTGGGCGCTTCGCCCTGCACCAAGATGGGATGAGCGATACGTGGACGTAAACGCTCGAGCACCCGCTGTAACTGTCGGTGACTGGTGAACAGCAAGAAGGCGCGGCCGCGACTCATCGCCAAGAGTGTTTCGATTCGTTCGGCGGCGCGCTCAACAAAATCAGCCGCCTGCGGGTCGGGCAAATCGGCGGGCAGATAGAGCAGCGCTTGGGTGGCGTAAGAAAACGGAGAGGCCAGACGCGCTTCCATCGCCGATTCGAGTCCGAGACGCGAGCGAAAAAATTCAAAACTGCCCGAGGTGGTCAGCGTCGCCGAAGTAAAAATCGCCGTCTCCACCTGAGACAGCAATTTTTCGCGCACGATCTCTGAAACATCGATCGGCGAGGCCTGAAGCATCACGCTGTGGCCGCGGCACTCCGCCCAATACACCTGCTTACCCGGTTTGCGCGCGCCTTCGATCAAGAGCGCGAGGTCGTCGCGGATCGCACGTGCCCGCTTGCCGAGCGATTCCGCGGCGCGCCCACCGTCCGCAAGGTCACTTGATTGGGTGGCGCCCATCTGTTCGCTGACCTCTTCGAGCGCAGTATCGAGTGCGTGCGCCGCCTTGGTCGGCTCCCCTTCCCAGGCCTCGGAAGTGAGCGCAGTACGCTCGGCCGCAATCCTTTGTCGCACGCAGTCGAAAAATTCTGCCGCGCGTTTTTCCAAATGCGCGACCGATTTTTCGCTACGAGGCGGCGCGCTGTTTTGCTGCACCGCTTTTTTGACATCGCGCAACAGCGCTGCCACTCGCTGGGTCGAAACCCGCACGCCAAAATAGTCGGTGATGACATCCTCGAGCTGGTGCGCTTCATCAAAAATCACCGCTTCATACTTCGGTAGCAGCTGGGCCTCGGGCCAGGCCTGCTTGAGCGCCAAGTCGGCAAAAAAAAGATGGTGATTGACGATCACCAATTGCGCCGCCTGCGCTTGCTTGCGCGCGCGGGTGACAAAACAGCTCTCAAAAAAACTACAACGCGGACCGAGACGAGTCTCGGCCGTCGCCGATACCGACAGCCATTCGGGTGCATCGTCGGCAAGATCGCCGAGCTCAGCCCGATCGCCGCTCTCGGTTTTCTTTGCCCACGCCGCGATCGACTCCGGCACGATCAGCGTCTCGGACAGTCGCCGCCGACACAGATAGTTGGAGATGCCTTTGATGCAAGCAACTTCGAATTTCATCGGCAATTCGCGCTCGAGCAACGGAATGTCTTTGCGAAAGATCTGCTCCTGCAAATTCTTGGTTCCAGTCGAAATGATCACTTTGTCGCCGCTCAGAATCGCCGGCACCAAATAGGCCAGCGTCTTGCCGGTGCCGGTCGCCGCTTCGACAATCAGCGGTCGGCGCCGCTTGAGCGCATCGGCGACGCGCTCGGCCATCTCGAGCTGTTGCGGCCGCGATTCATAGCTGGGCAGCGCGCGCGCCAGCAGTCCGCCCGGCCCGAGAATCTCGCTCATGCTCAGTGCACGCATACAGAAGCACTGTAGCCCGAACCGCTGTGCTGAGCACCTCAAGATATCAAGATCTGTCCCCAAGACACCCCACTTGGAGATGTCCCGCTTGAGCACAATCAAGATATCAAGATCCGTCTGCTACGGGACGTTGGCGAAGACGCGGGCGATCATCGATCGGCATGTATGCGATCGAGTCCGACATTTTCTCCGGCGGCGACACAAGGTGTCGGGCCGCGCGACGCTACGATTTTCTGAGGAGTACATCCACGGAAAATTGGGCGTCGTATCGATGCGAGCACTACCTCGGTTGCAATTCGCGAATGCCTCGTCGTGAAACTCGTCCGAGAGCCGGATGACTGAGATAGTCAAGTCCGGTTCGATGAGCGGGCAGCAGAAACGGAGCGATGGACCATTCGGCGAAGATCGCCACGAAAGGCGCGATCTGTCTCAGGCGCCGCCAGTCCTGCACGCCACCGCGCTGGTGTTCGACTCTACCCTTCATGGCTTGCCGGCCCTTAGCTTGTCAAAAGCGTCGAACAGCGGCTGGAAATAGTCCAAAACCGCCTTTTGCGCAGCACGGTTTTCTTCATTTACAACGCTCAAAGGACCGGAGGCAATATCCTCAATGGCAAGACCGCTGCCAAAGAGAGGATGGTTGGCTGCGCTGCTATCTAATAATCCTCTCAAAGCTTTCACTCCGCCAACAGCGTCGGCCCTGCCGCTATAAACGTCAGCGTCGTATTTCTCGAAAAGGGCTTTCATTCCAGCTTCCTCTACAGAGGCCATCGATTTCTCTTTCCAAATCTTGATTCGTTCAGCTTCTAGATACATTTCGTAGGCCGTAGAGCCACCTCCTGTAGGCCGCGCAGTAACATCTGCCCAGCTCAGTTTCAATGGGCCTCCACATCCCGTGCATCCACGCAATTCGTGAGCCGACAGGACACGCAGACCAGCACCGCTACCAGCGCCGCCGGCAGCCAACCGGCGAAGATTCGGACTGTTCTCGTACCAACGAAGCGTCTGTGAAAGTGCTCCGGGCGTCGCCGCGAGCAAGCTCTCGGCGGCTACGGGCGCGAGAAATTCGGTGAGCTCTGTGGCCGCGCGGTTGCCATTTGGGTACGGCGTCGGGATAGGATCAAGGGACATTGGGGGAGCAGCGCCGAGATCTGAGGTGAGACCGAGACCCAGATTGACCGCACCAATCGACAATTTGGTCAGTGGTCCAATCGTAAGGTTGTATAGTCCCTGTAGGATCCCTTCTGGAACATTGCCGTCTTTGATGTTCTCCGTGTACCATGGGTCGATCACGGGGCGTGGCCCGGGAGCCGATCCATAAAAATGCTCCTGCGCCTTCCCCTTCGTTCCCGTCGGATCCCACTCGGTCAGCGGGTGGCCGCCGGTGTACGCGTACAGATTCGTCCCGCCGGCGATACCAATTGGATCGGGCGACAAGAAGCGCCCCCACTCGGGCTTGTACTCACGCGCCCCCATGGAGTAGAGGCCGAGCGCCGGATCGTAGAGCTGGCCCTGATAGAGGAAGCGATTGCCGCTGGCGTTGCCATTTGGAAAGCTGGTTTCGCCGTAAGCCGTGTAGGTGTACCCCTCGACAAAATTGCCCTGGGCATTGGTGACCGCGATCGTCGAATGGTCGGTTCCTTGGTGCAAGTAGGCCGAGTCGCCATTGCCGTAACTGCCAATCAAAGCGAGATGATCTCGGCCGGCAGAAACCACCAACTGCAAATTAGGCAGGTCCGCGCCCTGCGCCACCATGGTGTTGCCGTCCCAAAGATAGGTGGTCGGCTGGTTGCCATTGACCACTTCTCCGATGCGGCGGCCAAGCGGGTCGTAGGTAAATGTGGCGGTGGCGCCATTTTTGGTTGCCGACTCAAGCTGGCCAAGGGCGTTATAGACGTAACTCTCGCCTGCGCCGAGACTGATTGGATTGTGATCACTGTCATAGGTGAAGTCGGTCTCCTGGTTGCTGACGGTCATGTTCCAATAGGCGTTCATGCCGTCGGCGCCAAAAGTGACGGGAGCGGAACCCGAGCGGGACATTTGGTACCAGTTGGAGGCCAAGTCGACCTCGTAGCCACTGTAGTGATCATTCTGATTCATGTAAGGACTCACGACTGCGTTGTTTGGGTCGGCGCTGTGAAGTGGCGCCTGAACGCTCACGTCCTGTGCCAAGGGCTGGCTCCCATTCTCTGCAATGAGTCGCCCGGCATCGTCGGTTTGAAAGTAGTCAACCGACGGCTGTCCTCCCCCTAACGTCCGCACCCGCTCACGTGGAACACTGTCGAGGCCGCGGTTGTCACGAACCGATGCGATCACTTGCGCGTTCGGACCTACCGCATTCGAACTGGTCAGCCGTCCGAGTGCGTCATAGCCAAACGTCGTATGAACACCGTTCCCATGAGAAATCGTCTGGAGTGCTCCGCTTCCATACCCGAAACTGGCGATCGTGCCTGAATGTTGATCATGGGTCAGGTAATCGATCTGGGTAGGACGATAGAAGTTGTCATAGTGAGTGGTTATCTGCGTGTCGAAAATCGGCGAAACAATTTTGGTGGTTGCTGATCCCCACTCTGGGTGCTGATAGGTGGCCGCGTGGTAGACGTGCACCACGTCGATGGCGGTGCAGCCATTGAGAACCGGGATGCACAAGCTTGAGTTCTGCTCGTGCAGTTTGCGGCCAAGCGAGTCGTAGCGCATGGAGACCGTAGAGGATCCAAGTGTGGCCGAGGCCAGCTTCCCGAGCTTCGTGTAAGTGAAAAAACGATCGAAAACGGTTCCCGCGACTCCCTGCGGAAGATTGGCGCCAGCAGTGACCTTGTTTTCCTGCAAGGATCCATCCGGGAAGTAGGAGAAAAGTGTCTGGGTTCCCGAAGGGTGGTTGCTGATGCTGTGGACCCGGCTCGAATTCAATTCATAATTGTATTCGCTCCATACCAGTGGATCGGAGACGAAGGCCGCGCCACTGGAAGCACCTTTTAGTCTGCCCTGCGAATCGTACTGGTACTGTGTCCAATTGGAGATTGGATCGCCCACCATTGTGACGCGATCGTTTCGGTCGTACCAAGTATCGGTCGCTGCAAAATAATTGAGCTGTGCGTTGGTCGCACGCTTGGTCCGTGTCACCCGGCCATAAGCGTCATAGGTGACGGTCTCCGGTGACAGGCCGAGCGCGTGACGGGAGGTGGCGCGTCCCCACGCATCATAACCTACCTCGAGAAGTGTCTTCCCAGCGGCGACAACCGTACTGGTCTGTCCAAGCGAGTTGTAGGTGATGGTTTTTGATGTCGGCGCCACGCTCGAGGTGATTTCCACCTGGTCACCCCCTTGAAAATAGCTGTAGTGGGTGTCGAGCTCATCGGCAGTATGCTCGGCCGCTTTGCGATCGAGTGGACGTCCAGCTCCGTCCGTTTTGAGGTAGCTCCGTTTGCCCTGCGGATCGATGACGGTGACCGATCCGAGCGAATCGTTGTATGCATAGATCGTATGCCCTTGTGGCATCTCGGCATCGAGAGTCGGCGCGGAACCGTTTTCAAGATTGACGAAGTTCCAAGTCCACTCGTCCGTGACACGTGAAAGCTTGTCATAGCGGTAGGCGGTGAGGGCATGAAGATTTGCCGGCAGTGGATTGGTCCCGGGAAACGCGTACGAACTCACCACGCCGTTCGGTACGGTTTCGATAGCAGACCAGGCGACGCGTCCCAGCGAATCGTAGCCAGAGATCTCATGACGATTGCTGTTTTCAATCCAAGTATCGATCTTTCGACCGTAGCCGTCATACCGAAACAGGAGATGGAGGCCGTTTTCCCAAACGCCGTCTACCAGGCCTTTGCTATCGTACTCATAGTGGACCACCTCTTCCTGGTTCGCATTCTGCTCGGCCACTGGATTGTTGCAGCCGGGTTGCGCAGCCCAGCTGCCGAGCTCCTGATTCGGTGTGCCCTTCTTAATCGAAGTCAGCCTGCCAAGCTGGTAGTGGTAATGGGTCCACTCTCCTTCCGCGCTCAGGGCATCGATCGGCTGGCCCAGCATGCTCAGATTGAAACAGGAAGCGCGCTCCGCCGTCTGACCGTCCTGCGGAACATCTCTGACCGAGGTGAGGTGGTCGAGCTCGTCGTAATGGTAAACACGTTGGCTTAGGGAGGTGGTGACGCTACTGAGCTGGTGTGCGTCGTTAAATGCATACGTCGTGGTTTTCGCAGCCTGTCCATTGGGATCGGGCGCCTCCACGATGTGAGGCAAACCGGTCTTGGGGTCAGCGGAATGAACAACGGCAGTATTGGGTTTGGGTGTGCTGCAGTTGCCGCGCCAGATAGTAGGCGAACGGCCAAATAGATCATTGGGGTTCTGTTTCACGCAGGAGACCAACGGATCGGATCCGTAGTAGTCAAGCGTGATCTCGCGCTCGCTGATGAGAGACGGGGGGACTGTGTTTGCCGGATTGTTTGGATCGACATAGCGAGTGTAGGTCAAGGCGCCGCTTGGCGAGATGATCTTGGTCGGTTCGGGATTTAAAAACCCTGGATTCTGCTGATGGTGGGCGGGCAGATGGAGTGCACAGCCACTCGGGGTAAATTTCGGAATCCCGGTGTTACCGCCGTTGCCATTTCCGCCGCCACCACCTCCACTTCCACCTCCACTTCCACCACCACTTCCACCTCCACTTCCTCCTCCGGTCGCCCCCCCGTCTGTTTCAACCACGAGTGTCTTCGAAAGCAGACCGGAGATGAAGTCGCTGCTCGAAAAATTCGAACTGCCCGCGATGGCCACGAGTGTAATGCCGAGTGAGGAGAAATGGAGTGTCTCGGAAAGCGTCGCTTCGATGTTTGATACCGTGACCGTCTGGCTGCTATTCGGACCATACAGCGTGAGCGATCCCGCTCCCGAGCTCGAAAAGATGTATGTACCCGGTTCGGCGCTACTCCCGTCCAAAGCTGTGACGGTGGCAGACGCGGCCAACCGCGCGTTGCTGACCTCGAGCGTTCGCCAGATCAGATTGGCGATGAGGTCTCTTGCGGCATAGCCATTTCCGCCAGCTTGAATCGAAATCGAGATTCTCAAGTTGGAGAAATCGAGCGTCTCAGTAGCGCCGGCCTGAATGTCATAGACACTCACCGTCTGCGATTCGGTAGAGCTTGCGATGGTCAAAAGATCGTCGCTTGCGCTTGCAAAGGTATAGGTGCCAGCAGCGGCGCTGGTCGCGTTTACCGTGGCCACGCTGGCCGGACTGGCGACAGCGATCGTGTTGACTGAGCCGCCATCGGCTGTAAACGCTTGAGCGAGCGCAGTGCCGCTAACGCCAGCGGCACTATGCAGGGTGATCGAAATGCCGTTGTCAAAGCGGAGTGTGCCATCCGCTCCCGCTCCAAGGTCGGGACTGGCAATCGCCGCGCTGGTGGTGTTGTCGGGATTGACCATCCACAGCTGACTCCACGGCGCGGCCGACTGGATCACGTAGTTGCCGAGCGTAACCTCA
>JAHFDU010000135.1 GCA_023248835.1 Myxococcales bacterium
GCCGAGAAACAAAAATGCACAGGTGGCATTGCATGGGGAATGGTCACCACAGTTTGCGCCAGTGTGACTTCGGTTTTCGCCGCGACTGGAACCATCCGACGCACCACCAGATAGGAGTTCGCGGCATCTTTGGGATAGAGCGAAACCAGATCGGCGCGTCCGTCACCGTCCCAATCGGCCACCATGTCGTCGAGTCCGAGCGCGTATCCGGTGGCGGGATCGTAACCCTCTTGCTTGCCGTCCGAGTCCGCTGGCGCTTTGGCGAGCGCGAACCAGCCGCCGCCGGAAACCGTCGGTGGCGCCGGCAACGCGTCAAAAGTAATGATTTGAAATGAATCATTCGGCCCTGCCTGTCGCAACAACAGACGAGCCAGATCGGTTTTGCCGTCGCCGTTGAAGTCGCCCGCTCGCCAATTGAGGTGGGGCGCGCCCTTGTCCTCTACGTCGAGAACGCCTAGGCCAAGATGGTAGCAGGTGAAGTCAAACGGCGTATTGCCAAGTTCGATGCGGTCGGAGGCATGCGAAAGCGCTACGCATGGAACGACATGCTTGGCCTGCTCCGGATCGTTCGGCACGCCGGCAGGGTGGGTGGCCAGAAACAGGAAATCGCTGCGGCCATCGCCATTGGCGTCGCCCTGAAAAATCTGATTGATGCCGGGCATGATCTGGGTCGACGCATCGAAGGTCGTATTGCTGTAGCTACTGAACTGCGGTGCTCTCCACGGACTATACTGATCGGGCAGATAGGTAAATGTCCCGTCGCCCTTGCCGAGTGCGGTCTGCATATACGGAGCGATGGAGTCACTCGATCCGGTCCACACGCCTGCGATCTGCACCAGGTCGGTCAAGCCATCGCCGTTGACGTCGGTGGCAAAAAATTGACCATCGCCGTCGCCGCCCGAGCTCGCCAGCGCGGTGCCGTGGTTCCAATTGTTTGGTAGCGTGGTAACCATCGGCGTCTTGAAGGTTTTGGTGTTCACATCCCATTGCAGCACCCTCACCACGAGCGTCGGAGTTGTATATTTGATGCTTGGGTTGCTCTTGCCAAGGATGTTGCATCCGTGGGGATCGATCTCGCAATCCCAGTGCTTGTGGACAATGATGAGCTCTTCCTTGCGATCGCCATTGATGTCGCCCACCAGAAAGGTGTCGTACCCCGCGGTGTTGGGCTCGCCGGTATCGATATCGCCCTGCTCGGCGTAGCTCCCGGCGTCGCTGGCGAGAAAGGTCTTTACGTGTAGATTGCTCTTCGCACGAAACCACCATGGATAGTCATCGTTACCGTATTGACTATACACCAGGCCGTTGTCGTAGACCATCAGATGGTCTTTTAAGCCATCCCCGTTCACGTCAATGTTAACGTGCACCACCGATTTACGGAAAACACCACCAGGCCCATAGCCCACTGCTCCCTGTGCCCCAATTCGCTCGACAAAGTTTCCCAGTGCCAGCGTGCTTGCCGCAATCGAGTCTGCCACCGCTGGTACAGTCGAAGTCGCGGTTGTGATCGAACCGGCGGTCTGCCCGTCATAGGTCAAGATGACAGGGGGTAGACAAGTCGCCTTGCCGACGGTGGTACAGGTAACGCCGACATTGGTAATCGCTCCCGTTCCTCCGGCGTTGATGTCATCAACGAGGGCGTCCCTGCCGAATTGTTGCACTTTTGTGAGCAGTGATTCGCCGGTGGTAACACTTGCGCCGTAGCTTAGCGCGTAGGTGCGTAGCCGGCTTCCACTTACTTGAACGTCAATGGTTTTTAGTACGGTTCTGCTGTTTGCGGTTGTGTTGTCGCCAAATGCGCGCCAGATGTTGTCGGTTCTGCTCTGCCAATAGAGCGTAATCAAGTATTTACTATTGTTGTAATTGACACTGGTGAGCAAAATCTCGTCGGCAGCAGGGGCCGCGTTGTAATAGCGCTTCACAGTATAGTTGTAAGTGACGCTGTTGCCCGAGCGGTCGGTGACTTTGCTGAGAAACCACTGGGCGGTCCTGCCTCCGCTCGTCATCCAGGTCTGCGCGTAGTCGTACTGTGTGCCGTTTTTCGTCCACACGCGCCAAGTATTGACTGCGGTGTCGAAAGCAATCCGCTTATAGGACTCCCGTCGGGAAAAATAATACTGATACGTTCCCACGCCCGCGGAATTGCTGCAGCTCGGACTTTGACCCTGAAGAAGAGCGCAGCTGATGAGCGCTTCGCCATCAAGCACAAATTGGTCCCAGCCGTTAAACAAGGGTTCGCCCGCCCAGTAGACTCCCTCCTGTTTGACCGACGATATCCCTCCCAGCTTCCAGCCCACCCCCAACGGTCCGTTGCCAGTGCTGGAGTCGTAGCGAAGCGTTAGGTTGGGCTCGAGGCCGTGATAGGCTGGCACGTCGATCGGAATGCTGGTCACAAATGCACCGTTTGAATTGGAACGTGGATTGGGTGAATTGCCGACCCCGTCGCTGCTCGCTGCGGCCTGACCGCTCCCCGACTGTACTGATTCGCCGCCCCCGTGCGCAGCCCGAGGCACCAGCCAAAGCGCTGAAATGATGAGTCCAATCAAGATCGGAATGCGTTGGTGATGTCGATTATATATTGACACGGTTCTTCTCCTTGGTGTCTTAAATGCTGTTAGGTTAGTTAGAGTTAGAGCCTATTTGATCACCAGTACGTCGACGTTGCCAAGCCATGGGATCTGGAACTGAAGATCGGTCCCGTTGACCACCACTCCGGCGAGCCCGAGCCCCTCGCCGATCTGGTTGCCGAGCACCAATGTGGCGCTCTTGTTGAACTGCTTGGCGTTGGCAACCGTCACTGTGACATTCGTGATCGGAATGTCAGTCCAGTTGAGGAGCACGACCGCATCACCGTTCGCTCCTGCTTGCAGCAAGAGTGGTTCGACGCCTCCGAGCTCAGTGACTTGGCCTTGGAGGGTAACCGTGACCGCACGCTTGACGCCGGCAAAAGTTGTCGGTATCGCGACGCTTGAGCGCAATCCAGCATCCCAGTTGGTGGGTAGCCGAGTCATCGAAGTGCGATCAGGGGAGGAGAGGTAGCTGAAACCGGGGAAGTAGGAGTAGAAATAGATCTTGCCGTTGCCGTACACTTTCGACAAGGTGGCCCCGGTGGTGGGTCCACCTATTCCATAGTTCTGCTCCATGTTGGTGCCGAGAGCTTGCGAGGGAAACAGCGCCGAATCCGGACCACAAACCGGAGACGATATCGAGTTGTTGAGCTGGCGGCCATTGCGTCCACTCGAACCCGGACCGCCGGCAAGGGTGGCGGATCGGGCCGCAGTATCGCTTCGTGCCCCACCGCCAAAGATGTTCTCGATGGTGGCATCGTGCTGATTGTATTCATCGCTGACAATCGCACCTGGCGTCAGCGCCAGTACGCCCTGTCGGTCGTGCACCCACGCGGCCAGGATTTGGGTGACTGCGCTTGGAAGATTCGGGCCGACAACATAGACCACCTTGTACTGGTTAAGCTTGGCAGCCGTGATCTCCTTCTGATCGAGAAAATCGGCGCCGATCGCTTGGTGGGCCAGTGCGAGATAGAGTCCGCGCGCCTCCCAGGTGTAGTAATAAGTCGGCGGTCCGGCAGGCGGTGGCGGTATGCTCGGGTTCCACAAATAGCTGGTGGTCGGCAGCACGATCGCGACCGGGTTGCCGTTGGTTTGGCCGGCGATCGGCGGCTTGCCAGCGAAAAAGATATTGGGGCCGGCCGCCTCTGCTGCAGCGATGAGATCATTGGCGCGCGCGATCGGCAGGTACACCTTGGTGTTGTCTGACCAGCCGTTGTCATCGAGCATCAGCGGATAGGGGCCGAAGGCGTAATATTCAAGCGTCTTGGCGCCGTGTCCAATCAGCGACAGCGTGGTGTAGGCAACCCCCCACGGATGATAACCCAGGTCCTGGCCATGGATGATGGCGCCGATGGTCCGCGCCGGGCGTGAGGGCGGAATCACCAACCCCGACGGTGGCGCCATCGACAGCGACGACTGCAAAAGCGCCGCTTGGTATTCGTAGCGGTCGACGTCCCGGTCGTTCTGCCCCCAACCGGCGATCTCGGCAAACCCATCGAGAACCGAATTGAGCCGCTTCCAGTCGGGCGTCAGTGAATCCACCTCCGAAGTAGGACTCAACTTGTAGCTGCCATCGAACCAGATATCGTAGTTGGACAGATCGGCATAGACCACGGGGTAGCCGCCGAGCTTGCGCTCCCAGGCCTCGCGTAGCCACTCGGCGCCGCGGGTGAGCGCATCCTGAAGAAAGTCCATCGTCCAGTAGTACCGGCGGGCGACCCGCAGATCGGTAGTGACCTGCTCATGGCCGGCCATTTGCACCGAGGACCAGTCGCTCGGATTGCTGCCGCCAAAGGCGGTGGCGTCGAGGCCACTGTACTGGGCGATGTGATTTTGAAATCTAGTGGTGGCCCGCGACCACTGCGAGGGAGCACGAGTAAACGAGGCCGGAAATTTCCAGCCGGGCTCGTCGATCAAGGCAAAATATTTTATGTCGATCGGGGTCGGGTCTCCCTGTGAACTTGAAAAATCGTTGGCTTTTGCGTTGGCCCACTGGTCGGCGCAATAGGTGTCGCTGCCGGGATAATTGCCGTTGTGATAAAGCTCGAAATCCATCATCGCGTAATCCAGGTTTTCACAGCCGGGATAGAGGCTCAGCACTGGGTAGGGCTCCGCCCAGGCCCGTCTGTGCGCGAACAAGCTGATAATATTGTTCGGATCATTGATGGTGGCTTGAATGGCGGCCGCATCCATCGGCTCGAAATGGCTGAAATTAGTGGTATTGCAGCCGAGATTACGGCTGGTTTGGAGTTCGTTGGAAAGCTCGACCGCGCTGCCCTGAAAGCCAGAGGTGGGGCCACAGCCAATCGTAAATTGGGAAGGCATTCGCAACAGGCCGTCCGGCAGATAGGAACCTACCCTGACGGAGGTGGCCCGATAGTCGTTGGTCTTGGTTTGTAGACTTTTAAAACGAGTCACGTCGCCTGGAGCGCCCAGGCTACCAATTGCGTAACCCGGTACCACGATCGCGGCTTGGCCGCCCTTGTCGATGGTGGAGGTAATAGTCGCGTTCGGATTTCCGGTGCAGGCCGCATTGGAGAAGAATTTCATGGTGTAGGTCGGGCTGATGACCTTCCATGCCAACCCGCCATTGACGGCAACCGTCACGGCGACGTCATCGATTCGATTCTGTAGCAGCGGCAGGCCCCCGATATACTTCTTCACACTGTCGAGCGAGAGACAGTTGTTCGATTTGACCTGGCCGGTGGCATCGGTGGAGAGCGCGTTAGACGTGGCTGGCGTAACCCCAGCGACATCGACACCGGAGAGGCTGACGTTGATCGCATTGGTCTGGTTCGCTGGCAATGGCACCTGGACGCCAGCGCCAGGGTTCAGGGGATAGCTCACCGCCAGCTGCAGGTACAGCCCTTTTTGCTGATTGACCACGCCGTTATTCGCTAGGCACGATTTTACTTCGGTCAAGAGCACCACCCGGCCGCTGCTGGAAGCCACCGCCATGCGGGTGCCCGCCTGGGCAATCGCCTGCAAGGCCACCGGGCTGGTGTAGCTTGCAGCGGTTGGCACGCCGCTCGAGCCCAGCGTCCACGAGTCGGGCTGCACGCCCACCATGCCGGAAGTTCCAGAAAACACATCTTGAACGACGGTATCGTCGGCGAGCCACAAAACGTTGCGTGCCGGATCGGGCGCCTGTGCGCTCGAGTGCAGTTGGGCTCCGCTTACCACCGGCACAATCTCTTTGCTGCTCACCGGCAAACCGCTACCGTCAAGTGGCAGCACGCCAACCGTATAATCGGCTGGCAACCCATCGCTGCCCTGACGCGGTCGCCGATAAAGCGCTTTCGGGGTGTATTGAAACGTATACTTGTAAAGCGGGCTCGAACAGATGCAACTACCCATCGCCTTGCAAGCAAACGGCGTTTGACCGTCTTCGGTGATTTCGTAAGTCCCCGTCCCCGGAACAGTGCCCCCTGCTTTGGTCCCCATATTTCCGTTACCGTCTAGATTCAGCACTTCGAGCCGCGGAGTGCTGGTGGCGTAGGCCCCGAGGTAGAGTTTGGTGGCAGAGGCCGCCACTTCGCTCTTTTCGTTGCTGCTATTCTTAAAATTTAGATCATGGGTAGCGGGGAAGGTGGGCAGTTTTGTGATCGGGTTCAGGGTAGAGGCCCAGACGCCTCCCCCGCCCGCAATGTAGAGCATGGCGGCGGTGGGGTGGTGGGCGAGGTAGAAGGGCATAGCGGAAAGACCGTCGTTGCCGGTTACAGTCGAGACCAAGGCCGGCGACCCGCCAATGACATCGCCATTGACATCGAGGCCGTAAGTAACCAGCTTGGCGACCGAGGTCACGTCGGCCAGACTGACATCCTTCGTTAGCAGAAAGAGTTTCTGGTCGAGCTCGTCGAGTAGCATCGCCTGACCGATGGTGTGGCCGCCGCCCGCCAAAGTCTGCCCGTCTCCGATCAGTTTGGTGTTGGTCACGGTGCCATTACCATCTAGGCTGAGCACCGCCAGGTTGAGCCGCGCGGTGTCGTAATTGCTTGCACGCAAGAGGTAGACCCGCGTCGCGCTTGCATTGACCGCCATTTCGGCGACTGCATCAATCCCTAGCGCCGTTCGAGCCAACACGATTGGTGTTGGGCCGTTGAGCGCCGAGCTGCTCGAATCGACCACCCAGGCATCCCCTGGGTCGGGGGCTCCACAGCCGACGGCCAAACAAAGGCTGACTAACACAGGACAAAAGGGGACATTGCGCCTACGAATCGGAGATCGTCCAAAGGTATTTGAACTAGATCGATTGCTATCATTTATGGATGCGTATAGTTGATTACATAAAACTCTCATTATTCACTTCCTCTTTGAAGAACTGCTGTTGCCTTCCAACCTAATAGACCCAGACACCGGCCGCTGTTGCACAGAATTCGAGCGTCCGAAAAATTATAGTAAGATGATGGTTGTGCCGCGCTGCGCGAGCTGGTTGGTTTGGTTACTGCTGCTGCCGACCGCGGTGGCACGAGCCGATCCGCCGTCGTCATCGCCACCGTCACTACCGAACGTCGATCCAGAAGCGGAAGCGCGGGCGCTCTATGAGGTCGGCGATCGCCATTTTGAGCTCGGCGAATACGATCAGGCGATTGAGTATTTCCGGCGCGCTTACGAGCGCTCGGCGCGACCGGGACTGATGTTCAATATGGCGCAGGCCTATCGGCTCACGCACGATTGCGCGCATGCGTTACCGCTGTATCGCGACTATTTGCGGCTCGAACCAGAGGCTTCGAATCGCGCCAAGATTGAAGAGTACATCGCGGCGATGGCGCAATGTCCAGCCCCCCCACCGCCACCGTCGCCCTCGCCTGCGGCGACGTCCATTCAACCTGGCTATTCTGGCCATTCCGAGCGAGCCAAGCGCATCGCGGGTTTTGGGATGCTGCTCGGCGGATTGGGGCTGAGCGCGCCGGCGATTTTTTTCAGCGTGCAAGCGCAGCGCTCTTCGAGTGAGATCTCGCGCCTGTTTCATTCCGGCGGTCCGTGGGATGCGCATGCCGAGAGCGTCGACCAACAGGGGCGCAACGCGGTGATCGGCGAGGCGGTTTTGTATAGTCTGGCAAGTGCCGCAGTGCTCGGCGGTACCCTGCTCTGTATTTTGGGTCGTCCACAAGCTCGGTCGCAGAGGTTGACATTCTCGCCGCGTACAGACGGTGGACTGCTCACTTTTAGAGGGGAATTCTAGCTCTACTGCGCAAGCGCAGAAATCTCCTCTGCACTGAGCGCGCGGGTGTAGATATGCAGGTCGTCGATGAGACCGTTCCAGTAAAACTGAGTGGTGCCCGGCACGGTCGCCGCTGCCGCGTAGGCACCGACTCGCTTGGGCAGTGAAAAATTGAGAACGGGAAAGGGCGTGAGGAGGGTGCCATTATAGGTGCTGCCGGTGACAACGCCGTCGTAGTAGGCGGTAAACTCATTGCTGTTGCGGACAATTGTATAGTGGTGCCAAGCCCCAACCGGGGCGGGAATGATCGTGTTGTACAGGCTGTAGTGAAGCGGCACATGTTGGTAATGGCTCCACAGTTGCAGGATGTAGGCGGCGCCATTGTTGGTGAGTACCAAAGTGGCTGCGCCATCGTTCGCAACTCCGTCGCCTTCAAGATCGAAGAGATGTTGCGCAGTGCCAGCGGCGATCGGAGCCGCGAGCTTGAACCAGACTGAGATCGTAAAATCGGTAACCAAATCGCTTCCGCCCGCGGGAAGGCTGACATACTGGGTGGTGCCGCTGAGCGCCAGTGCAGTGCCGCCGCCGGTCCTACCCGCTGCGTAGGTGGCATTGTGGAGCGTGCCGACAAATCCGTTGCTGGTCGAGTCTAAAGCGGAAGTGCCTGAGCCTTCGTCGAATCGATACCAGCTCAGCGAAGTGGCGTCGTCGAGGATCTCGCTGCTACTGCGAGCGTAGTTGCGAACGCGCACTTCGTCGATGAGACCGTTCAAAAATTGCGCGTTGCCGTTCCAGCGCCCGAGTTCGAGTGCATTGTCGGAAGCACCGAGGGGGCCGGTTCGGACCGCAGCGCCCGCCAGCTGGCCATCGACGAACAAACGTTCGGCGCTGCCGTCGTAAGTCATGGCCAGATGTTGCCAGTGCGCGGCGGTCGCAGGAAGGCTGCCAGCCAGCGACGGCTCAGGATAGGCAGAAGTGAGCGCGCCGGCGACCGAAACCGATAAGTTGAAACAACCAACTTTACCAACCAACATGGGCGCGGCAGCGTAGTCGGTAAGCTTGACCCAAGTTTCTACAGTAACCGCCGCCAGCGAGTTGAAGGCAGCGACGTTCGACATCACCACCGCGCCGGCACCGCTCATGCCGAGCGCGCTGCCGGAGAAACCACTGACAAAGGTTGATCCCAACAAGGCGCCGTCGTCTCCCAGACCTGAACTGTCATGGACAGTCATGCCGGCACCCTCGTCCAGTCGCCACCAGCCGACGAGTCCAGGATCGGTACACAAGCCCTGCACGCAGGCGCCGCTTTTGCAATCGGTGCCACCGGTGCACAGTTTGCGCTCGCCACATTTGCTGCAGCTCGAGCCGCCGCAGTCGACGTCGCTCCGGTTGGAATCACTTTGGGCCTCCCGACCGGGACGGTGGCAAAAGCCGTCGACGCAGGTTGACCCGATCTGGCAGTGGCCATCCCGGCAAGTCACACTGCACTCGACAAAGTCGGGAGCGTAACAGGCACCGAGCACGAACAAAGCGAACCAGGCGCCACGAATCAGCACGATCCAACTAAAATCGCCATTGTTTGGTGTCGACGCAAGAAAATTATCCGCAAACGCACCACGACTCTCGGGATCGAGTCGCAACAGCTGGTCAAGCGCGAGCTCAAGATTGCCACGCCCGATCCCCAGGCTCACCTGTCCACCACTAAACACCTTTGAGGCGTACGCGCTGATCGCGAAAAATGGCGGTCACTTCTAGTTCGCCACCAAGTGCCGCAACATAACGACGGAGAACGCTGAGCGTGTGATCTTCGCGTCGTTCGAACTCTGAAATATTGGCCTGCGCCATCTCGGCCGCCTCTGCTATCTCAAGCTGCGTTTTCCCGATCGCCTTGCGCAGCTCTGGCAGGTTCATCTCCAAGAGCAACTCGGCGGTGGCGCGAGCTTTTATTTCCGCTCGCTCTTCTTCGGAAAAACGCGAACGCATAACATCCTTCCACTTGTGCAACTTCATGGTGACTCCTTGTCATGCTCGCCACTTTTCTGCTCGGCGAGATACTCAGACCAAATCTGTTCCGATTTTTTGATCATCGCTCGATAAAAATCGTCGCTATTCTGTCCGGTCTTGTCGCCGCCAATAATCAGCACGACGTCTCGGCGTGGATCGAA
>JAHFDU010000136.1 GCA_023248835.1 Myxococcales bacterium
CCAGGAGCCGGCCTTGACCGTCGAATCATTGGCCATCACAGCGACGGTGCGGCCCCAAATTTTGCCGAGCCCGGTCACCACGCCATCGGCGGGCAGATCGGCGGCGCCGCAATTGGCCAGCAATGCGTCCTCGACAAAATCGCGCCCCTCGTCGTCAAACAAGAGTCGCAGGCGCTCGCGCACGAACAGTTTTCCCGCTTCGCGATTTTTCTGGTGATATTTTTCAGCGCCGCCCTGCTTGACCTGCGTGGTGCGCTTTTCCAGTTCGTTGGCGTTGTGTTTTTCACTCATATCTAATGTCCACGATGGTTAGCTCTCGCTCTCCGGCGTGCCACTTTACCACGACACTGTCGCCGATTTTCTTAGAGAGCAGCGCCTTTCCGATCGGCGATTTCCAACTAATCCGGCCGTGCCCCGCTTCCACTTCGTCGACTCCAACTATTTGATAGTTCAAAACCTGCCCGTCATCGTCTTCTACTTCCACCGTCGCGCCAAAAAAAACGCGCTTACCACGCTGCTGTTTGACATCCACCACTTCGGCCGCATCGATGCGCTTTTGCAAAAAGCGCATGCGCCGATCGATCTCGCGCAGCCTTTTTTTGCCATAGATATAGGCAGCGTTTTCCGAGCGATCGCCTTCAGCTGCAGCGTCGGAAACTTCGCGCACCACTTTGGGGCGCTCGACGGTGGCGAGTTCGGTCAACTCGCCGAGTAGTCGAGTGTAACCCGGTCTAGTGATGTAGTTTTTTTCCGCCACCGCAACGTTATATCGAGTTGGCTCTCGACAGTCGAGGTCTCAGAAATTCAGCGGGATCCATTCGATCCTGCGACGGCAACTTGTGATAAGGTGCCCCCATGTCGGAAAAGCTTTCGCAGGGACAAGAAAAATTTGGCGCCGATGAGCGCAAGTGGCGCGACGTTGGCACCGGGCTATGCGTGCTCGACTTGTACGAAGAAAATGGCCGTCGCTTTCAACTGGTGCGCCTCGGCCCCAACGGGCGCATTTTTGCCCATCGTCATGCCGGCACCGAAGTGATCTACGTGGTGAGGGGATCGATCATCATCGACGGCATTCGGCTTCACTCGGGCGATGTGCTAACTGCGCCAACCGGTTCAGTCCACCGAGAAACATGGAGTGCGGAAGGCTGCGAACTGGTGGTCGAGTGCTCGCCCAACGACGATCTGCTACGTTCGTAATATCGTAAGCGTTCCCCTGTCCGTGCTCCCTGAGCGGAGCGCAGCGAAGTCGAAGGGCGAAGCAAGAGTCTGCCCTTCGACAAGCTCAGGGCGAGCGGGCGGTGAACGCTTACGTAATATCTACGCGCTCGGCTGCACGATCTTGAGCTGCGGGCGTGAGAATTCGAAACGATTCCGACCGATCGCTTTGGCGTGGTAGAGGGCGCGATCGGCCACAGCGATCAAATCGCCGAGTGACATTTCGGTGGGGGGCACCACCGACGCAGCGCCGATGCTCACCGTCACCGCCGGCGCCACCCGCGAACGCAGATTGGGAATTTTGAGTCGCTCCACCCGCTCGAGCATCGTTTCGGCCACGACTTGGGCGCCGGCTTCGGCAGTGCCCGGCAGAATCACTGCGAACTCTTCGCCGCCATAGCGCGAAACCCGATCGCCGGCGCGTTTGAGCGAACTGCGCAAAGCACCGGCCACGCGCTGCAAACAATCGTCGCCCATTTGATGCCCGTAGGTGTCGTTGTACACTTTGAAATAGTCGATGTCGACCATCAGCAGCGACAGCGGCGTGAGCTCACGCATCACGCGACGCCATTCCGAACGCAACGATTCGTCAAACGATCGGCGGTTGTACAGCCCGGTGAGCGCGTCGAGTGTCGAAAGTTCCTGGAGCAGCTCATTCGACTCCTCCAGCTGTCGATTGGCGTCGCTGAGCGCGCGCTCGCGGCGGCGGTGAGAATCGATCTCACGCTTGAGCGCAAACGCCGCGCGCAGACGCAGACGCAACGATTCGCCATCGATGCCAAGAATGATGCAATCGCTGACTCCTGCGCTAAAGGCAGCTTCGATCAAGCGAACGCCGTCGTTCTCGAGCACCAGCAAGATCGGCACGTGGCCCGCCTCTTCGTCGAGCTTGAGGCGGCGACAGGTGGTGAGCGTCGCATCAAATTCAGTGGTGGCGTCGAGTAGAATCAACTCGGGAGCATGCCGCACCACTTCACTTTCAACTCGCTCGCGACGACAACAAAATAGCTCTAGACGCACGTCTTCAGCGAGCGCCGCGCCCAGCGGCCTTGCCACCCGATCATCACCCGCGATCAACACTCGGTGACCCATTCCCACCCCTCTACCTAAGTTGCTGCAAGCTCCGCAGACTCTCTTCTAATCGAGAAATTTTTCCCAGCAATTCCGTCTGCCGCATGCGCTCTTTTTCGACCACATCGGCAGGAGCGCGCGCAACAAAGGATTCCTTGGACAGACGCGCCGTTACTTGTTCCTGCTCTTTGTGGGTTTTTCCGATCTCTTTTTCGATGCGTGTAGTCTCGGCGGCAACATCGACTACACCGGCGTCCATGGTTACTTGCAGGTCGCCGGAAATGGTCATCACCGTGCGCGCCTTGGGCACCACCTCTTTGACGATGGCGAGATTCTCGGTGCGACAAAGGCGGGCAATCAGATCGCGCTCAGCGTCGAGCGCAGCTGGATCGGGCGTCTGCAAGGTGACATCCACTTTCTTGCTCGGCGCAATGTTGTATTCCGCCCGCAGGCTACGAATCGCGGTCACCGCTTGCTGCAGGCGCGCCATCTGACGTTCCGCCATCTCGTCGACAAGGCGCATCTCGACCGACGGATATAACGTAATCATGATCGAATCGGGCGCGCCTTCTGCCTTGGGCAGCGCCTGCCAAATCTCCTCGGTGATGAACGGCATGATCGGATGGAGCAATCGACAAGCGGTCTCGAGCACGTGCACCAAGCAGCCCTGCACCGTCAATCGCGCCGGCGTCTCAGACAGCAAAGTCGGTTTGATGATTTCGATGTACCAATCACAAAGTTCGCTCCAAACAAATTGATAAATCAGGTTGGCTGCATCGTTGAAACGAAAATTCTCGAGCGCTTCGTCGACCGCTTGCACGGTGCGCTGCAGCCGCGACAAGATCCAGCGATCTGCAAGCGACAGTTCGAGCGCGCCGGCCGCCAATCGATCAGCAAAAATGTCGGGCGCAAATTCGCCAAGATTCATCATCGCGAAACGAGTCGCGTTCCAGATCTTGTTGCAAAAATGGCGATAGCCCTCGACGCGTCCGAGCGCGAGGCGAATGTTGCGCCCCTGTGCCGCCTGTGCCGCCAACGTAAATCGCAACGCGTCGGTCCCGGCGGCCGGAATTCCGGTCGGAAATGACTTTTTGATGTTATCGAGCGCGCTTTTTGGCGAAAGTCCCTCTTCTGCCTTCTTGGTGAGCGCTTCGAGCGTGGCGCCATGAATGACGTCGAGCGGATCGATGACGTTGCCTTTGACCTTGGACATCTTGTCGCCGTGCTCGTCGACGACAATCGCGTGCAAAAAGACGGTGCGAAACGGCACTTTCTTCATGAAGTGCAGTCCCATCATCATCATGCGCGCCACCCAGAAGAACAGGATGTCGTAGCCAGTCTCCATCACGTTCGAGGGATAAAAGGTTTTTAGATCGCGCGTGTCGTCGGGCCAGCCCAGCGTCGAGAACGGCCACAGCGCCGAGGAGAACCAGGTGTCGAGCACATCTTCGTCCTGCTTCAATTCGGTCGACTGACAGGTACCACACGCGGCCGGATCCTGGCGCGCGACAGTGACGTGACCACTTTCGCAATACCACACTGGAATGCGATGGCCCCACCACAGCTGGCGCGAAATACACCAATCTTTGATGTTGTTCATCCAGTGCATGTAAGTCTTCTGCCAGCTCTCAGGCACAAACTTGGTTTCGCCCTGCTCCACCGCCTCGATCGCCGGCTTGGCCAGCGGCTCGGCTTTGACAAACCACTGCACCGAGAGTGTCGGCTCGACCAAAGTGTCGCAGCGTTGGCAGCGTCCGACCGAGAGCGCGTGCGGTTTTTCCTCGACCAGCAATCCTTGCGCCTGTAGTTCGGCGAGCACCACTTTGCGCGCGTCGGCGACACTCAGACCGCGGTATTTTTCGGGTGCGTTTTGATTGATTTTTCCCTGCGCGTCGAGGATCGACAGCAGCGGCAGTTGATGGCGCTGCCCGACTTCGAAATCGTTGAAATCATGCGCTGGAGTCACTTTGACTGCACCGGTGCCGAATTCGCGATCGACCAAAATCGCATCGCCAATGATCGGGATCTCGCGATCAACCAGCGGCAACTTGACCCGCGAGCCTATCATTTTTGAAAAACGATCGTCTTCGGGGTGCACCGCCACTGCAGCATCGCCGAGCATGGTCTCCGGTCGAGTGGTGGCGACCACCAATTCGCCGTAGCGAATGTGCCACAAGTGTCCTTCCAACTCCTGATGCTCGACCTCGAGATCGGACAGCGCGGTGAAACAGCGCGAGCACCAGTTGATGAGGCGCTCGGCGCGATAAATCAGCCCTTCTTCATACAGCCTGACAAACGCTTCGCGCACCGCCCGCGTCAATCCTTCGTCCATGGTGAAGCGCTCGCGCTGCCAATCGCACGACGCGCCGAGTGTCTTCAGTTGCTCGATGATGCGACCGCCCGACTTGGTTTTCCATTCCCACACCCGCTTCAAAAACTCTTCGCGGCCGAGTTGGTGGCGAGTCTTGCCCTCGCGCGCCGCTAGCAAACGCTCGACCACCATCTGGGTCGCGATCCCAGCATGATCGGTTCCTGGCAACCACAACGCGTTGCGTCCCTGCATGCGCCGCCAGCGAATCAAAATGTCCTGAATGACATACAGGGCGTGGCCCATATGCAAAGAGCCGGTTACATTCGGCGGCGGAATCACAATCGTGTAGGGAACCTTGTGGGTAGCTGCGTCGGCGTGAAAATAATTCTTCTCAAGCCAAAAGCGATACCACTTCTCCTCGACGACAACCGGATCGTAGGATTTTTCTAATTCACGCATGGGATGCAAATGGGACCCATCTGATGGGAACGTAGCGGGACGGTGTTGCCGCAGACGGCAGCACGCGTCCCGTGCAAATTAATGGTGGGTTCGCTCACGCGCCAGCCGCTCGACGTGTTCGCGAATAATTGCTTCTGCAAGTTCGGGTACTACTTCCCACGCGATCCGCTCGAGCACTTCGCGGGCGATCTGGGTGACCGCCTGTTCGTCGACCTTGTTCTCTGTGATTGCCGTCGATGGTGCAGAAGTTGGAGGCGCACTCGCACTCGGCGGCAGCACGACCGGCGCAGGCACTGGTGACAGTGCTGGAATGCCCATCAGAGTTCCCTTCGGCGCTGGCATGGTCAACTTTGCGATCGGCTGCGATGCCGTCGACGCGGGCGCCGCGGCCGTTGGTGGGCTCGAAGCGAGCGAACCGGACGACGCCACCGACGGAAGAACGGCAGCGCTGAAAGCGGAGGACGCCGGCGCGGGTGCAAACGCTGGCGGCGGCGCCCGGACGGGCGTCGGCACATGCGGAATCAGCGGTGGACGCGGCATCTTCGGCGCCGCCATTGGAATCCCCGCCGAACTTCCGAATCGAGGCGATGTCGAGGCGGCCGGCGCTGGTGCCGGGGGGCTGGGGGCAAAGGACAACGACGACGACATCGCGAACGGCGTTGCTCCAGTACCGCGCAGAGTCGACGGCGGCAGCGCGGGTTCTGCCGCCATCGTCGATGCGGTCGCATTCGGCAATCTGCCCGGCAGCGGTGTCCCGGTCGCCAGCGGTGGCGCCGGCGGAGGCGGCAAGAAAGTCGGCGACAGTTGCGGCAGCCGCGGCGAGGTCGCACTCGACGCGCCGAGTGTGCTCGCAGTGTTTGAAGCCATCGCCGCTGGCATCGCCAACGGCGGCGCCGGCGGAGGCGGCAACACCGACGAACCCGCCGGCGTCGAAAACGCCAACGGTGGGCTGACCCGCGGGATCGACGTCGAAGAGGTCGTGCTGCGCTTCTCGACCAGCGCAATGACGCGATCGATCAGAGTCTGGGTTTCAAACGGCTTGGACAACGCACCGCTCGAACCCACCTCTTGCCCTCGCGCCTCATCATACGGATGAAAATTGCTCGAAAGAATTAGACAGGGCACCGCGCCCAGCCCGGAATCCTGACGCAACCCTCGGCAAAGATCGTACCCTGTGCCCGCACCTATCGCGGCATCCGCCAAGACAATATCGGGCGAAATGGTTCTTGCCTTGCCGAGAGCCTCCTCGACGGTCAAAGCTGTGGTCACAACGTAGTCGAGATGGGCAAAAGTCATTTCGACCATTCGATGAATCGTCACGCTGTCATCCGCCAAGAGTACCTGTTTAGGCATCACTCCTCCGCCTCGGCCTAGTCACCCGTTTGATTGTGGTTGCCGCGGTGCGCCAAGATGTAGCACGCGTTTTCCAACAGGGTCAACCTTTCGGCCGCTTGTGAGCGGCTTGCATTTCCCTGAAATGAAATTTCCCCACTTCCAAGAGAAAGTGAACCATGATATAGTGATCTGACCATGTATGTGTCCTACCTCAACGAGCGTTTCATGGATCGGCTGATCATGCGTAGGCTCGCGCTGGCGACTTCACTCTTGGCCGCCGGCTGTTTTTCGATCACTACGAACAATTTGAGCTGTGGCTCGGACCGCTCCTGCCCGCCCGGTCAGACCTGCGGCGACGACGGGAAATGCCATTCGTCAAGCGGAAATGGCAACGGCAATGGCGGCGACGGCGGCGGCGATCTGTCAGCGTCGAACGACATGCCGATGTCGATCGGAGACATGACGCCCGATCTAACCCCGGCACGTGATTTGACCGCAGTGCCCGATCTAACCGATCCATGCATGAACCACGTCAAAGACGGGCACGAAACCGACGTCGACTGCGGCGGCGGCACCTGCGCCGCCTGTGGCACCGGCAAAGTCTGCGTCATCGGCGGCGACTGCTCCAGCCTCTTGTGCAACATGACCACGCACTTGTGCGCGGCCGATCATTGCGGCGACGGTGTGCGCAACGCGGGTGAAAGCGACGTCGACTGCGGCGGAACTTGCTCGAACAAATGCGCCTCCGGACAAGGCTGTACCATCGCCGGCGACTGCGTAAGCGGCTTTTGCAATAGCTCAAGCGGCCTCTGTGCCGCGGGCCAATGTGTCAACGGAACCAAAGACGGCGACGAGACCGACGTCGACTGTGGCGGCAGCTGCTCCACCAAGTGTACGGTGGGCAAAGCTTGCCTGGTCAATGGAGACTGCGCCGGCATGCTCTGCAACGGCAGCCATGTCTGCGTCAGCGCCGGCTGCTCCAACAGCGTCAAAGATGGCGCCGAGACCGACGTCGACTGCGGTGGCGGCACGTGCGCAACCTGCGCGAATTCCAAGAGCTGCAGCGCCAACGGCGACTGCACCAGCACTCACTGCGCCGCTTCCATCTGCCGCGCGTGCGTAAGCTCGAACGACTGCCCTAGCCATGGCGCTTGCACGCTTTACGTTTGCCAGGCGGCCAGCTGCAACGACAGCATCAACAATGGAGCCGAAACTGATGTCGACTGTGGCGGCGGCACTTGCGGCAAGTGCGGAAACGGTGGCGGTTGCAGCAACGGTCCGCGCGACTGCACCAGCAAAGTATGTACGAACGGCACCTGCCAAGTGCCTACTTGCGCCGATTCGGTCATCAACGGCGCCGAGACCGACCTCGACTGTGGTGGCGGCACCTGCGGCAAGTGTGGCAACGGTCAGGGTTGCAGCAACGGAGCCCGCGATTGTGTAAGCGGCGTCTGCTCGGGCGGCCTTTGCGCCGCAGCCACTTGCAACGACGGTGTGAAGAATGGTGCCGAGACCGACATCGACTGTGGCGGCGGCACCTGCGGCACCTGCGGCACCGGCAAGGGCTGCAGCAATGCCTCGCGCGATTGCGCAAGTGGCGTCTGCACCGCTGGCAGCTGCGCCGCACCGACTTGCAGCGACGGGGTCAAGAACCAAGACGAAACCGACACCGACTGCGGCGGCACCTGCGCCGGCAGCCCGAGCGGCAAATGCGCCAACGGCAAAGTCTGCTCGGTCGGCAGCGACTGTGTGAGCAGCGATTGCGCCGCCCACGTCTGCACCGATCACTGCAGCAACAGCAGCAAAGACTTCGACGAAACCGACGTCGACTGCGGCGGATCGTATTGCACCTCCAAGTGCATCCTCGCCCAAGGCTGTGGCGGCAGCAGCGATTGCAGCACCGGCGCCTGCTCGGCTGGCTATTGCGTCCAGTCGAGCGGCCCGCCCTACTGGGTGGCCGCCGCTTCGATGGGGACCGGGCGCGCCTTCTTCGGCGCGCAATACCAAAGCACGGGCGGCTCCATCTGGGTCTATGGCGGAATGGATACCTCTGCCACATGCATCTCTTCGGCAGCCTACTACACCCAATCAACCAACAGCTGGACCGATTCAACCTATTCGATCAGCCAAAGCCTAGCCAAGTTCGCGACCGTTATCGACAGCTCCGACAGAATATGGGTGTTAGGCGGTGGCATATCGGGCAGCGGCGCCTGCGAAAGCGCAACCAGCTCGAGCGTCTACCACGGCCTCGGTGAAGTGGCCTGGTACAACCCGGGGCTACCGATTTCCGACTCTCGCATTTATGGGGCTGCAGTCGCTGCAGCGGACGGGAAATTCTACTTGTCTGGCGGCCGCGACTACAACGGCGCCACGCAATATTCGGTGTACCAATTGAGCCCACCGCCAGGCTGCAACAACTCTGGCTGCTTCTCCACCGCTGCGCCCTCCCTTTACAACAACAACACCCGGTACCGGCATGCTGCCGCACTGGCCGCCGACGGATCGATCTTGGTCATTGGCGGATACGACAATTCAGTTTACAAGAGTGTAGAAGCCTACAAGCCGGGAATCGACGGCAGCTGGTCGCTGATGGCGTCGACCGCCTCACCCCACATCGACGCCTCGGCGGTCACCGCACCCGACGGCCGCACCTACGTCATCGGCAACTCTTCGTCGGTGTCAACCACTGGAGTGGTGGAGGCCTATCAGGGCCGCGCTGCCAACCGCTGGGTGACGGTGCAGTCGCTCAGCATCGGACGCTCCGGTAGCGCCGCTTCGCTCTCACCGGACGGCCGAATCTATGCCCTCGGCGGCATCGCCAGCGGCAGTCTCAGTCCGACCACGACGGTCGAATATTACGGCCCGAAAGTCACCCGTACCCCCGGCGCTACCACCGGAGGTGCTGCGGGCACCGCTATCGCAATCAGCGGAAGCAATTTTGGCGCCAATGCGACGGTCCGTTTTTATCTCGACGACACGTCGCATTTGTTTAGCACTACGACCGCCACCACTGACGAAAGCGGCGGCCTTTCGTCGACCAATTTGTCATCGCCCTCGGGCAGCGTCGGCGCCCACACCATGATCATCCGCGACGATCGCAGCCTCTACCCGATCAGCCTACCCTGGACCATCAACTAGAATTTTTGGCAAAACGGCAGCTGGGTAACCCGCGCACCACGACCTTGGGCGACAAGTTCGGTACCTTCCGTCCACAAGGTGCGATGCACATAGCCGAGCGCGATCGCGCCGAATCGCTTTGACACCACCGACGAGGTGATCACTCCGGCCTCGGCACGCGATGGCGCGGAAAGAGGTGTGCCCGGTTTGGCTGTGTCATCGCCGTCGAGAAACAGGCCGACCAATTTGCGATTGATGTGGCCGCGATGGGTGGCCCGCGCGATCACCTCTTGGCCGAGGTAACAGCCCTTGGTAAAACTCACCGCGTCATCGAGACCAGCCTCGAGCAGCAGTCGATCTTCGTCCATGTCGACGCCGT
>JAHFDU010000137.1:0-4998 GCA_023248835.1 Myxococcales bacterium
GTTTCGGCGGCGCAAAACTTAACTTCTAAAGTCCGTCCCCTATTGCGCCTTCTGTTTTACCCTACCTTGACCTATTGGTCAGTCAAGGTCCGACCCGGGACTTTCGACCCCAGCGTTGGCGTCTGCAAAGGGGACACTTGTCCGATATGCAAAATGGTTATATTGTAACTACGCGTCGATTATGGCCTTTGCTGGCGCCAAAATCGGCATGGCTCTTGGATAGTACTTGGACAAGGAGTTGAACATGAGTAAGACCAAAGTTCTCTTGTCGACCGGTTTTGTGATGGCGATCGGCTGCGGTGGCAGCGGGCTCTACAAAGGCATGCTGCCGGTGGGCCAGTTTAGCAAAGGCGAACTCGACGTAAATCTGACGCCGGCCGGTACCGACCAGGCAGCTTCGACCGTAAGCAGCGATCCCAAAGTGACGGCAGAGGATGTCATGACGCAGGTCGGCAACAGTCAATCGAACTTCCGCGTCACCATCGACAGCAACCAGGGGCGCTGCGTGCTCTACGGCGTGCGCAAAGAGTCGAACATCCAATTCCTGAATTTCCTCAACCGTGGTGATTGCAAACTCGCAGGGGATGCCGGCAAGGCCTACGCTTTCTTCGTCGACTCGGGCAGCGGCACGCTTTCGGGTAGCATCGACGAAAACGGCATTGGCCAAAATCTGGCCCTCAAGTTCCGCGGTTCCGTCGGCGACTACCTGACGCCCAAGGGAACTTTCGCGGCTGAGCTTGACAGTCATACCAAGTAGTTATAGACCCTCGCCATGACGATTACCCGCGAGGACCTTCGTTTTTGGGATGTTCGTACACTGGAGCGCCGCGTTCGCCGCGGCCAGCTCTCACAAAAAGACGTCGAAAAACACGTCAAGTCATTGCCCGACAGCAGCGACAAAATCGCCACGCCCGAGTCGGAAGCCGAAGACACCGAATAGCTGGTCTCAGAATCCCAGCGGGAGGGATGCGAATGGATCAGGAGAAAACGCAGGCTGTGGCTGAGCCGTTGCCGGCAGTCGACTTTGGTACGTTTGTGTTGTCGTTGGGATCGTCGGTGCTGCTCTACCTCGGAGAGCTCAAGACGCCAGACGCACCGGGCCACGCCAATGTGGCGCTGGCCAAGCAGACCATCGACATCCTCGGTATGCTGCAGGAGAAAACTCGCGGCAATCTGACCCGCGAAGAGGCTGAGCTCTGCGAAAATCTGCTCTACGATTTGCGAATGAAATATGTCGCGGCCAAAAAGTCGTAACTGCATTGGCGCATTGCTCGCTTGCGTCGCCTGCAGCGCGTCGCAGTCGCCGCCGGCGCAGGCCACGCCCGCCGCGTTGGTGGTGCCGGTGCCAGGAGCGCCGAGCTCGTTTGTCGAGTTGGTCAAACGCGCACGCAGCGAGGTGGTCAATATTCGCACCGCTGCGGTGATTCGGCGCGCACCCATCGCGGTGTTTCCGTTTGGCGAGGAGTCGCCTTTTTATTCGCTCTTGCAGCAGCCGGCCGAGCGGGCGCAGTCGCTTGGCACCGGGTTTTTGCTCAGCCAAGACGGTGACATTCTCACCAACAACCACGTGGTGGCGCCCGAGGAGCTCGGCGGTCGCATCGCCGACGAAATCTTGGTGCAGCTCGACGACAAGCGACAGTTTCGCGCCCAGGTCATCGCGCGCGATCCGCCGACCGACTTGGCGCTCTTGCACATTGACGTGAAGGGGCTGCAGGCGGCAGAGCTGGGCGATTCCGATCAGCTCGAAGTCGGCGAGTGGGTAGTGGCGATTGGCGAGCCGTTTGGCCTATCCTCGACGGTGACGGCAGGAATTGTCAGCGCCAAGGGTCGGCGCGGCGCTGATCTGGGCGAACGCAACCGCGGTTATCGAGATTTTATTCAGACCGATGCGGCGATCAATCCCGGCAACTCGGGCGGGCCACTGCTCAACATGCGCGGCCAAGTAGTGGGCATCAACACCGCGATCAACGCTCGCGCCCAAGGCCTGGCGTTCGCAGTGCCGATCAACATGGCCAAGCGAGTGGTCGCCGACTTACGAAAATTCGGTCGGGTGCAGCGCGGTTGGCTCGGGCTCGGCACCCTCGATCCGCGGCAGCTCGGCATCAATTTGCCGTCGGGCGCCGCGGTCAAAGAGCTCTTTCTCGGCGGGCCGGCGCATCAAGCCGGAATCAAGCCGGGCGACGTGATTGTAAAATTCGATGACATCGAAGTCGACGACGCCGAACGTTTTCGTTGGCTAATTGCAAATGCCGGCGTTGGAAAATCGGTCAAGTTGCAAGTGCGTCGCGCTGATCGAACGCTGGAATTTGTTGCCACCACCATCGCGCAACCAACCAAGTAAACGGCTACGGCGCGAGCGCGGTGTCTTCGAGCGATTTTTGGAAGACGCCGAAGTTGCCGGCAGCGGCATACAGCGTCGATCCGGAAAACTCCAAGTAAGAGCCCCAGCCAAGCGTGCGCAGAAAGGTGCGGCCAAACGGTTTTGAGGCGTCGGTGGTGTCGACCACCAGTACGCCGCCGCCGGAGATGTTGAGAAATAGTCGACCGGGCTGGGTGCCCATTCCCTGCACGCCGGAAATCCCCAGCGTCGAATCGTAGGGCCGTGCCAGCGTCGCGGCGCTGGTGTCAAACACCGTCAGGGCGTCGGTGCGATCCTCTTTGGCCGCGGCCGCTTGCGCCTCTGGCGTCGCGTAATAAAGATAGTCCTTGGTCGATGTCACATAGATGCGATCGGCTTCACCGACCAGCGAACTCAGTTGCCGATCGCCAAACAGATACGAATCCTGCAGCGCCGCGGTGGAGTCGTTGGTGCGTCCAAGCAGATGCAGTCGCGGATCGCCCTGCCAGTAGCCGTAGGTGGGCTGCTCTAGCTGCCAGCGGTAGGCGCTGTCCTGGGTTACCAAGAAGGTGCGATCGCCGCTTTTCCAACTGCGTACCAGCTGCCCGGGCACGTTGGTTGCGGCGTCGGCTTTGATGTCGTCGCCCGACCGTGTCCAGCGCTGGGCGTAGTATTTGAAGCGGCTAAACGTAGTGTTGTTGCCGACCGGTATGGTGTCGATGAGATTGCGGTAGCTCAAGAAAAAGGCGCCCGAGTCACTCTCGTCGGTGACCAGCGCAGTGAACTGCTGTTGTGCGTTGTAAGCGTGCGTTTTCAGCACGGGTGCCGACAGATCGGCCAAGTTGATGAACGCCAACTGTCCGACTGCCGCCTGCGATTGATAATTGTAAGCGATCTGGGTGGCGACAAGTCCGCCATCAAACGAGGTCCAATCGTTGCTGCCACCCCACCACCAGCCGCCCCAATAGCCAGCGCCACCGCACCAGTAGCGGAAGTAGGGGTATCCGGTCCAGGGCAGAGTAGTGAGCGACTTGAGCGCGGGATGGGTCGGGTCGGAAAGATCGAACGCCACCAGTTGCGAATTGGAAGAGTAGTTGTAGGGCGTGTTTCCCTGCGGAATCGAGCGGAAGATCAACAGCGCATTTTTCCATTTCATGACGCGCTGCACCTGCCCGACGGAGAATCGCGCGATCGGGGCGATGTCATTGATGCTGGCGGCACTCGCCGGCTTAATCCGAAACTCGCTGGCGGTGTCGTAGCCGTAGCCGTAACCCTCGGCGCGGACGTGCTCGACCAGGTAGTCGCCGAATTTGAAGATGGCTTCGACATCCGGCGCCACTTCAGTCGTCGATTGCAACACTGGATGGTCGGCATTTTGGATGTCAAACATCGACAGCGAGGTGTCAGAAAGATTGAGCATCATGCGGCGATTGCCGGTTTGTTCTTGGTGCGAAAAAAGAATCGTTCGCCGCACCGCACCGTCGGGGTGGAGTACGGTGGCGCGGGTCTTGAGGACGGTTTGCTGATCGGGTTTTTTGCTCGGATCGTATGCACTCAGATCCCAACTCATCATGCCGACCGCCGACTGATAGCGATACCACCACCAGTTGCTCTCTTGCTGCTGCGAGTAGTAGGAGACCGGCACGCTGATGAGACTGATGGTGTCGTCCGAATACATGCCGACCATCTTGTGTGCCTGATCGAGATTTTGGGTGATTTGCGACGACACCCACTCGGCGTTTTCGACATCGAGGCAGCCGCGCTGCACCAAGCGAATCGCGTTCAAATCCTGCACGTCGAGAATCGAAACCGACAGACCGGTGTGCCACCGGCTCGAGTTTGCCTGCACGCCGTTGCACGAATCGCTCTGGTCGATGCCGACGCCGATGGCGAACTTGTTGTTGATGAAGCGAAACACGCTCATCGAACCCGATAGGCCGTCGACCTGCGACAGGATCTTCAGATGGGAAACGTCGGCAAAGCTGAGCGCATACAATGGATCGATGCGGTGCGAGGTGACCGCGAGCGCGACTTTGCGACCCGGATCGAAGATCGATCCGCCGACGGTTTCGTTGGGGTCGCCGAACGGCAAGGCGCCGACGCGCTGCGGATGATCGCCGTCGGTGATGTCCCAGGCTTCGAGTTGGTTCTGGATAAAACTGCCGCCCGAGCAGTTGCTGCCATACCATTCTTGGCGCGCGAAAATGCCGAGATAAGTGCCCTTCTTGGTCGCGTCGTCATAGACGTAGGTGTGTTTGAACTGATCGGTGAGATTGCCGTAGGTGTTGAACTTGGTGTGCAGTCGAATCTTGCCGCTCGGGTTGCTGATGTCGATGATCGAAACCACCGCCTGTTGATAGCTGGCGTAGCTGCCGCAATGATACGGAATGTAGTTAGACCAGGTGGAAGTTTGCCAGTTCTCGACTACGTGCAAGGTGTTGGAGGTCGCCGAAATCGCGATGCCCTGAAAGTAGCGATCAACACTTTGTGTGCCACTGTTCTGCGTGCTGCCGTTTTGTGCCACCGAACCGCCCTCGAAGATCTGCAACTTGTCGACCAGCTGCGGGTTGTCCGTTTGCTGAGTGTTAAACGAATAGACCCAGGCTTGCTCTTTGGCGGTGTCGATCGGGCCCCACCAATAGGAGTCCCAGCCCCACCAC
>JAHFDU010000137.1:5008-9851 GCA_023248835.1 Myxococcales bacterium
CAGCCGTAGTAGCCTTGCGGAATGTACGAGACCACGTAGATGGTGTTGTCGATTTTGCGCGACACGCCTTCGCGCAGCTGCCCGATGATGTCGATAGATTTTAGAAGTTTCGGATTCTTGATGTCGCTGACGTCGATGGTGATGAGCTGCGAAACGTCGTGGCGCTCGTACTTGGCGCCGGCGCTTGTCTGTTTGAGATAGAGGGCGTCGCGAATCAGAGCATATATGATGTTTCCTTCGACATACATTTCGATCGGATAGCCATACACTCCGAGTCGCGACACCAGCGTCGGATTTTTCGCGTCGTTGAGATCGTAGACCATGAAGCCGCGGTAGGTGTTGAAATAGAATAGGCGATTGTTGTCGATGCGATAGATGTCGGCCTCTTGCACGGTGCTGGTACGGCCGCTCGGTGCGCCATGCTTATCTGCCGCGGGCGTGGCCGTAGTGGCGTCTTCGCCGCCGGCGGCTTGCGGGCCGCCGAAACCCCGATATTCGCCGTAAGACGGCTCGAGGGTGACAAAGTCAGTTTGACCGGGTTTTAGGTCATTGTTCGGATTAAACGAATGGCAAGCGGCGGCTGCGACTGCGAACACGATCCATGCGCGTTTGTTCATCTCGTCACCTCGACAGATTTTGATACAGCAACAACCGTGCCTAGAGCCCGACAATGGATTTTCAACTAGATAGCGGGCCTAATCACGCATTTTTCGCCACGAAAATCTGAGACCCCTCAGAAATCTGAGATCGGTTTAGCCTCGTTTGGGACGGGCGCGCTTGGGCGGAGAGGCAGGGTGGCCGTTTAGCCCAGTGTGCCGCTCGAGTCGATCGACCTTGACTTCGAGTCCGTCGATACGGCCAGACAGATGCGATCGAGTCTCCGCCACAGCGTCAGAAAGGTTGTCAATTCGGCGGTTTACACCATCGAATTGGGTGTGAACCTGCGCGAACTGGGCTGCAACCCCTTCGAACTGGGCTGCAACCCCTTCGAACTGGGCTGCAACCCCTTCGAACTGCACGTTCATGTCGGTGCGCAATCCTTCGATCATCGCACCGATGTCCGATTTGAGTAATTCGAGGAGCATTTCGTCTTCCCTTTTATCACGATTTATACACTGGTTATCGGAAAGTTCTGGGCGAAAGTTGCGGGAGGATCGAAACCCTGGCGGGACCTCAGGACAATTTGGCGGCGATTTCGCGGCCGGCCAAGATGCAATCTTCCATTGCGTTGTAGATCCAGGAGCCATAGCGGCCACGCGGATAGATCTGATGCGACTCGAGATAGCGGGTAATGGTCTCGACCGACGAATAATAATGATCATCAAACACCACATAGGCGTAAGTCAGCTCTTTGAGCTCAGCGAACAGAATGTCGTCAGGCGAATTGAGAGCGCGCGCGGCGTGTAGCGCCTGCGCCACGTCGGGCAGAATCGAATCGACTTTTGGCAGCGGCCCGCGATCGGAAAGTTCGACGTAGAGCGAGCCACAGCCCGGGGGTGCCATCTGCGGCACTGCATTGGTATAGATGCCGACCCGGTAAAACGGATATTTTTCTTCGGGAACATAGATCCAGTGAAAATCGGAGCGCGGCGAACTCTTGGTCGCCACATTCAAATAGCGCACTGGGGTGCAGCGCAAATGCGCCGCCGCCACTTCTACCTCTTTGGGGGCTTCGGTCAGGCGCCGGCAAATTTCCGGCAGCGGCAGCGTCGCCACGATCGAAGACCACGGGGTGACTTCACCGCCGACGGTGACGGTGCGCGCTGCCGGGTCGATCTTCTCCACCGGCGCCGAAGTGTGCACCTGACCGCCGGCCATGCGCCCGATCAGCGCTCGGGTCATGGTCTCAATGCCGCCAACTTTGGGATAGAGAAACGAAATGTTGTAGCCGAGCTCGGGTGGCACATCGCCGACCGCGCCCTTGACCACGTCTTCGAGTTTGGGCACCGGAACAAAGCGCGAACACCAGGCTGAAGTGATCTCGCGCGGATGCACCCCCCACAACTTGTGATTGTACGGAATCATGAAGTGCTTGGAAATTCCGGCGCCAAATTTTTGCAGGCAAAATTCCTCGAAATTCGCCGGCGCTTTTTGCGTGGGCTCAACCTGGGCGCGCAAAAAACCGAGCAGACACTCCGACACGATCTCCGGCGGCAGGCCGTGTAGGTTGGCCTGAAACGGATAGCGCGTCAGCGCGCCGTGCGAAAAAATTCGCGCTTTACGCTCGACCGGCACCAACTGGTTCGGCAATAGCTCATGAATAAGTGCTTTGATTCCGGCGTCGCGTAGATGCAACCAGTGGCCGGTTTTGTCGAAAAAAAAGCCACGGGTTTCATCGGTGCGCGCATGGCCACCGAGTCGTGCGTCCTTTTCGAACAGCACCCACGGTTTTTTAAGGTGAATGGCGGTCGAAATGCCGGTGAGCCCGCCGCCCAAAATGACCACCTTGGCATCGGCTGCCGACGGAGAATGAGCCATCAATTTACCTTGCATGAGTTTTGCCCGAACCGCAAATCGACCGCAAATCGGTTTCGCATTGACCGCACGCCGGTCTACAATGATCAAAATTTCGTCGAGGAGGAGGTCATGAGGCAGCTGTTCGGATTTGGCACCAGATCGCGACGTGCACAGCGGAGGGACTTGGAAACTCTACGATCTGCGCGGTAATCGAATGGGAACCTACAGCGCTGATCTCAAGATGCACGCCGCTCGCAAGGCCGCGCTGTTTGCGGCGGTGGAAGCGCTGATTCGCGGCGTCGCGTTCCGGGGGCGGCGCGTTCCGGGTTCCGGGGTTCCGGGGACGGATCTTGACATCTTGATTGTGTCTTTCTCGTCGACTCAAAATTATTCCGAGCGATCGGTCGCAAGCTCCGCGAAAAGGGTTGCCAGTCCGGCCTTGTCCATGCGGTGCTCGGCAATGGCGATCATGGCGTCGTAAAGCCGATCTGATCCGGTGATGGTCTTGCCGTTCAAATCCAAGAACACCAATGCGGAAACCAGGCCGGTGCGTTTGTTGCCGTCGACAAACGGCTGATTTTCGGCGATATGAAAGGCGTACGCTGCAGCCATGGTGAAAAGGTTGGCATGGACAAAGTCGCCTCCAAAACTTGCCTGCGGCATAGCGACAGCTGACTCTAGCAAGCCCCGGTCGCGGATTCCATCAGCGCCGCCGTAGCATGCAAGTTGTTCCTCGTGGATTTGTAGGACGTCATCGACGGTGAGAAACGTCGGCTCATTCACTTGGCGAGTCGCCTGAGCGTGTTGTCGTGCGCTTTCATGACGCGTGAGGTGGCATCGGCAATGCGCTTGCGTCGGTTACGTATGGGCTCGAGCACCAGTTTGTTGCCGTCGGTGGTGACCTCAAGTTCGGTGTTGCGGTCGATTTTGAGCAGGTCGAGGATCGGCTTTTCGATGACAACGCCATAGCTATTTCCAATCGCCGAGAGTTTTTTGAGCATGCACGTGACCTCGATGTTATTACTAATGTATAACATACGTGGAAGACTTTTGCAAGGCCGAGTGTCGCTAACCGCCTATCATTTCTCAGTTCGCCTAGCGTCGCTGTTTGAGCGCTTTGTCCATGTCCCGGGTGGCGTCTTTGCGCTTTTGTTCTATTACCTTGCATGAGTTTTGCGCCAACCGCAAATCGACTTTGGGAAGCGCCCAAGTAGTCGATCTCATCGACTACTGCTCGCTGGTGCTGAGCGTAGTGACAAAAACGATGATCGAAGCGACCAGAGTAAACGCGAAGATCGGAAACGGCGTCCCGGGGCGGTAGAAAGCGAGATCGGTGATCGCGCTGCCGAGAAAATCGCCCCTCGGCAGCAGCCACGCCGTCAGTGCGACGCCGAGGCCAAGACTCAAAAATACGATGGCGCTACGCAACGCGCGCCGCTGACGTGGCAGCTTGCTAAGCACGCGGCACGAAAAATCACCATCATCAAGATATTGATCGCTCTAGTGTATCACGCCTTGAATGCAAGTGAGCACGATGGCTGCGCGCTGGCTTTCCGGAAGCAGCAGCAGCGCGCGTTCGAGGTCGCGGCGCAAATCGGAATGGTCCGATAGACTCTCGTGCGGCTCGGTCTCGAGTGGAGACCATTCGGGCTGGCGTTTGCGTTTTTGATATTCGGTCGAAAACAAGTTGTAGGCAATGCGATAAAGAAACGTCGACAGTTTTGAATCGCCGCGAAAATTCTTGAGATGGCGAAAAAGGCGCAGGAAAGTTTCTTGTGCCAGATCGTCGCTGAGCGCCGGGTCTGAAGTCATGCGCCGCAGCCACAGTCGCACCGGCGACTGATAGCGGCGGACAATTTCGGCAAAGGCGTGTCGATCGTCGTGCGCGAGTACTCGCGCCACCAACTCTGTGTCGGACAGCGCCATTTATGATCGATTCGATCCCCGACCTTCGACTCGCGAAACAATCAGAAAGCCAATGCCCACCAACAATGGAATTAATCCTGCCGACCAGTACTTGGGCGCGCTGATCGCCAAGTGAACGGTGAAGCCAAGCCCGAGACCGACCAACACCACGCCTCGACGGAAATCGGAGCGCGTCGGCGTCGCCGGCACCAGTAGTTCGGGCGGAATGATCGCTCCCTTTTCTACCATGGCGCGCACGGTCTTCTGGCGCTCGCGCTCGGCATTCATGCGAAAGAAAAACACAGGCACCATGACGAGAACCAGCATCAAAAAAAAGCCCAGCGGAACGATGATCTCTTCTTTGTCATGGTGCGGGCGCTTAGTCATAATTTCCTTGAGCGCATCAGGGCCGAGCTTGGCGATCGCGTCTGGCGATAAACTGACCTCACTGTCGCCGCGGCGGCTGGCGGCCCAACCATCG
>JAHFDU010000138.1:0-3696 GCA_023248835.1 Myxococcales bacterium
CATTTTAACCGTTCCTTCTTCGACTTTTCTGCGTGCGGATGGCGCTCATATTGGCGCGCCAAGTACTCAAGGTCAACGTGGGCGTAGCGAGCGGTGGTCTGGATCGACGAGTGGCCGAGCAGCTCCTGAATCGAGCGCAGATCGGCGCCCGAGCCGAGCAGGTGAGTGGCAAAACTGTGACGCAGGGCATGCGGATGGGTGCGCGGTACGTCGCTTTGAAACGCATGCTTGTCGGTGAGTTTGTGCACCCAGCGCGTCGAGACCCGGCCGCCGCGGGCGTTCAAAAACAGCGCATCGCCCCGCGGACGGAGTTGGCTTCGCCGCTCGAGCCACTCGGTGATGGCGTGGCGCGCTTTGGCGCCGAGTGGAACGATGCGCTGCTTGTTGCCTTTGCCGCGGCGGACGCGCAGCTCGCCCGCTTCGATGTCGCCGAGATCGAGTCCCACCGCCTCGGAAACGCGTAAGCCTGAGCCGTACATCACTTCAAGCAGCGCTGCGTCGCGCAGATCGAGCGAGCTTGTCGCCTTTTTCTGCGTTGGCGCTTCCATCAGCGCGGTGGCCTGCTCGGGCGTTAAGAATTGCGGCAAACTTTTTTTCTGCTTAGGTGGATCGACAAGTCGCGCGACGTTTTCGTCAATTGCGCGCTGGCGTCGCAAAAAACGCAAGAAGGATCGCAGTGCCGCCAGTTTGCGCGCGATCGTCACCGACTCATTTTGGCCAAACAGCGACGCTAAATAGAGACGGAGGTTTATCAAATCGAGGTCAGCCGCCGCCACGGCGCGGCCGAGTTTTTGTTCGAGGAAAGCGAGCGCTTCTCCAACATTGATTTGGTAAGCGCGTATGGTGTTTTCCGATGCCCGTCGCTCGGCTCGCAAATAGTTGACGTAGGCTGTGACCAACGCGTGCACGACTACTCGGGCTCTTGCAAGATCGGTGACTGGGTCTGAATGATCTTGAGCAGCTCAGGCGGTCCAACGAGACGGCCTTGGTGGGGAAACATGATGGGATACTTTTGCGCCACCTGCCCGAGCGACGCCTGCACTGCGGGATCGTCAAAGGCCCCCGGCCAGGCTTCGTACACTGTCAACAAATTAAAACCGAGGCCGTGCTTGGCGGGGTCGACGACATCGAAGAAATAGCCGACGCGATTGGGGCGCTCGCTCTCTTGCCCGACCAGCTCGCGCAGCCAGAGGCAGTTCCAGACGCGGCAACCGGTGGGTCGCTCGTTGTAGATCGCGCAGCCGGCGGCGGTGAGGTGTTTGCAGTTCTCGTGACTGGCCTTGCCGGCGCCCTGCACCGCGAGGCCGGGACCGCAACATGCGGTGCAACTGTCGCAGCTTCTCATCTGAGGAGAAGAATAGCATGCGATCGCACTCGTTCTGCTTTTTGTGCCGCGTTAGTACTTGATCAGCGCTTCGACTGGGCGATCGCCGAGCTTCGAGCGGCCGATCAAGAAGGAAAGTTCAATGACGAAGGCGAAACCGGAGACTTTGCCGCCGCAGCGTTCGACCAGCCTGGCGGTGGCCGCCGCGGTGCCGCCGGTGGCGAGCAGATCGTCGACGATCACGCAGCGTAGATCGGTGACGGCGTCTTCGTGCATTTCGAGCGCGTCGGTGCCGTACTCGAGCGCGTAATTTTCGCGCGTGGTCTTATAAGGTAATTTGCCGGGTTTGCGCACCGGCACAAAGCCGCGGCCGAGGCGATCGGCGAGCGCGGCGCCGAAAATAAAACCGCGCGACTCGATCCCGACAAGAATGTCCGGAAGCGGGCGAAAGCTGCGCTCGGCTTGCTCGGCGAGAAGATCGATGCAGGTGCGAAACGACGGGCCGTGTGCCAACAGCGGCGTCACGTCTTTGAAGAGAATGCCGGGCTTGGGAAAATCGGGCACGTCGCGGATTCGCGCGGTGATCTCAGTCAGTCGGTTGTCCATGGCGCTCCTCTAGGTCGACCTTTTATCATTAATCGTCGGCTTCGCGAATGGTGATGGTCGAGTGCGCGGTTTGAAACGAAGTGTGCGCGTGCTTGGCGAGCGAAATCAGCGGATCGGTCGGCCGTTCTGATTGGCGCACTTCGAAATGGACATGTGGTCCGGTCGCATGTCCGGTCATGCCGGCCCAAGCGATCACTTGATTGCGTTCGATTGGTTCGCCTTCGCGTACGCCGAGTTTAGAGTTGTGCGCGTAGATCGTGACCAGTCCACTTTCATGTTGCAAGATCACCAGCCGGCCGTAGCCGCGCACTTTGTCGCCGGCGTAGGCGACCCGTCCGCGGCAGGCGGCATGCACGGGAGTGCCTTCGGCAACAGCGATGTCGATGCCTTCGTGGGGACGGCCGTCGCGCATGCCAAAAGGCGAAGAGAGAATTCCGTCGACCGGCCAGCGGAGCGGAAGGCAGCTGGTCTCGCTCACCACCAGCACCCGCGAATGGCGCTCGATCGGATGCGGAGAAGAAGCGCAGGCGGGGAACAAAAGGAAAAACAGTCGCAGAACTCTACGCTCGACCCGGGCCATCCCCGCCCCACCCAAAACGCCCGACCAGATCGACGAAAGTGCAGGGCGTGGTCCACTCGGTTGAAAATTCTTCGCCTTTGCGAGTCACGACTGCCAGACGCTGGCCTTGGCGCGGGCCAACCGGGATGATCAAGCGACCGCTCTCTGCCAGTTGATCGACTAGCAGCGGCGGAATCTGCGGCGCTCCGGCAGCGACGAGAATGACGTCGAACGGCGCTTTGTCGGGCCAGCCGCAAGAGCCGTCAAAAACGCCGATTTCGACGTTGTGGTAGCCGAGGGTGGCGAGTCGCCGCAAGGCTGCATAGCCGAGCTCGGGACGCACTTCGACGGCGTAAACCGAGCGCGCAAGTTCGCAGAGGACGGCGGTTTGATATCCCGAGCCGGCGCCGATTTCGAGCACGCGTTCGCTGCCCTCAAACCGGCCAAGCTCGCACATGCGCGCCACCATGTAGGGTTGCGAGATGGTCTGGCCGCTGCCGATCGGCAGTGGCGCATCTTCGTAGGCGCGCTCGCGCATCGCTTCGTCGACAAAACGTTCGCGCGGAATTTTTCGCATGGCAGTGAGCACGCGTTGATCATAGATGTTGCGGCCCTCGAGCTGCTCTTGCACCATGGCGGCGCGCTGAGCGTCGAAGTGGCTCATGAACCGCGTTTCTCGCTCTGGCGATCAAGTTCAGCCGTCACCACCGCTTCGAAGCCGGCGACTTTCCACGACGGCAATTTCTCGAGGAGCCCCGAGTGGGTCAGATCGAGATCGAGTGGCGTCACCGACACCAATCCCGATTCGATGGCGTGACAGTCCGACCCCGGCACGTCGCCGTAGCCCGCCGCTGGGCCGCCGATCCAGTAGTAGCGGCGGCCGCGTAGATCAGCGCGCTCGTCGACTTGATCGCGATAGATGCGCTTGCCAAGTTTGGTCCATCGGTAGCCACTTGGTTCGGTGCGCGCTGGGACGTTGACATTGAGCAGCGTGCCCGGCGGCAGCCCTTCGACCAGCACCGCGTGCGCCAGCGCGTGGGCGAAATCGGCGGCACGCGCAAACAGCGGTCCGCTCTCGCTCGCTTTCTTGGTTTTGTGGGACCATTCCATCGACATCGCCAGCGCTGGCACATCGCGCAGTGCGGCTTCGACCGCGGCGGCGACCGTGCCTGAATAAAAAATATCGGCGCCGAGATTGAGCCCGTGG